>NZ_JBEXSH010000996.1:0-3051 GCF_040613555.1 Streptomyces sp. NPDC006265 | reverse complement strand
CCTCGCGCGGCGGCGCGGGGCGCCACCGCTGCGGTTCGCCCGGTTGACGGGGCACCGGTGCGGTTGCGCCGGGGCCGGGCCGCCAGCCCGCGATCCGGAGTGGGCGCAAGGGCTCTTCACGCGAGGCGCCGCACGCGTCAGTCCACGATCACCCCGGCCCGCACGGCCGGGACCCGCACGGCGAGTCCGCCGCCGAAGTTCCCCTCGACCTCCGCCTTCTCCGCCGTGTTCGGATAGGGGTTCGCGCACGCGGTGCCCGCGGTGGAACCGGACATCAGACTCGAGCACGGCCCGGGCTTGCGGTCCGGCAGGCCGAGGATGTGCCCGAGCTCGTGCGCGGAGATGCGGATCGTGTTGTAACCCTGGTCGACGGCCTGGCGCCCGATGTACACGGTGCCGTTGCCGAGGGTGGTGGGCAGGGCACGCGGCCAGCCGTTGTCCGCGAGAACCCGGATGTTCGCCCGTTGCCCGGCTGCGGCCGGCCGAAGCTCCACGGCGTCGACGCTCTCGTTCCAGATCGCCGCGCCCCGGTCGACGGCGCTCCTGAACTCCGCGGATCCGGCGGCGTCATAGGTCAGGACCCGCGCGGCGGGAGAGGCGTCCACCGCCTGGGGAGCGGCGGCCACGGCCTGACCACCCGTCAGGGACAGGGATACCAGAAAGGCTGCGGCGAGCCCGCCGGTCAGCGTTCGGACGTGCATGATCGACCTCCTTGTGGGGGAAGGGGAGTCGTGCTCATGACATTCATTAGCCCATTGCCCAGCCGGATGGCCCTTGAATCGGTCAACCGGAGTACACCTGCGGCCGGCACCTCCCCCTCTCTAAACCCTCATGGGCCGTCAGGCTGCGGCCGCGACCGAGACGCCGATGGCGCTGAACAGCCAGCCCATGGTCAGCTCCCAGCGGTGACGGATCGTCGGCCTCGAGAGCAGAGCTCGCAGTCGCGCGACGACGACGAGGGCGAACCAGTAGGCGACGCCGATGAGCATGTCCAAGGTGCCCAGGAAGAAGCTGCCCTCCGGTGGGCGTGAGGTGCGGCCTCCTTCACGTTCCGCCTTTCACGCGCGGCCCGGCGGGCGGCGAGCACCGCCCGCACACCGAGATACCGAGGTAGGCCGCGCCATCAGTCTGGTGCCGTCGTACACCATCGGTGAGCGGGTGGCGATCACCGAGAGACCGGCCGCGGCGGCCGGCATGTGGACGCACAGCCCGGTCTGCGCGCCCAGTGCGGCGGCTCTGCCTTTCGAGGGATCCTCGGCGGCCTATCTGACCACCACGAGGAAGTCCGGCCCGGCACCACGTACGTCACCAGCACGACGCCGAGGAACCGATCAGCGTCGTCCGCCCTCCACTCCCGCCCCGTCAAGCTCCCTGCGACCAAGGCCCGTTGCAGCCTGCGTGCGCCGGCGCCGAGTACGCAGGGGCCACCCGGACCACCCGAACCGGGCCGGGACGGACGTGATCACCGACGTTGACCCCGAACACACGGTCCAAGCACAATCTGCGGGCCCGCGTCCTTCGCCGGCGAACAGGGGGAAGCATGTGCGACAAGTGTCCTGACCGCGAGACGATCGGTGCCCTCGCGCGAAATCCCGGGGCGCCGGTGGACGTCCTGACCCGGCTGCTGTCCGACGAGGCCATCGCGGCCTGGGACACGCTGGCTTGGCGCGCGCTGCCGGACGAGGTGGTCGACCTGATCGTCGCGCACCCTGACCACAGGCTGCGCTCGGCCTTCGCCGCGAACCCCTCGGTGACGCCGGAACAACGCGCCCGGCTGATCGACGATCCCGACGTACGGGTGCGCGAAGCTCTGGCCTACGGACCCGACTGGTTCCGCGTCCCCGTGGAGCCCCTTCCTCCTGCCGTCCAGAAGCGCCTGCTCGCCGACCAGGAAGCACGCGTCCGCCGCAGCGCGGCCGGCTGCCGGTTCACGGCTCCGGATCTGGTCGCCGGTCTGGCCGACCACCAGGACCCGGACCTCCGGGAGGCGGCCTGCCGCGCGTGGGCTCTGCTCTCCGACGACACCCGGAACCGTCTGCTCGCCGACGCCGACGAGAACGTACGTCAGGCAGCCATGTTGAAGGCCTGCCGGGACGACACGCGGTACACCGATCTCCTGCTCGACGCGGGCCTCGGCACCTTCCACCGGCACGAGGTGATCCGCCACGGCGCCTTGAGCACCGCGACCGCCGAACGGCTCGCGGCCGACGGCGAAGAGGCGGACCGGCGCGAACTGGCGGCGAACCTCAACGTGCCCATCGACATCGTCCGTACGCTGGCCGACGACGACGCGCACAGCGTCCGGCTGGCCGTGTCGGTACGCCCCGAGCTGACGGAGACGGAACGTGCCGCCGTCGACATCACCATCGACTCGTCCGACCGGCTGCATCCCGTCGAATGGGTGCGTACGTGCACCGATCCCGACATGCTGCGCCGGTGCGCCCGGTCGGTCAACATCCTCCTGCGCCGCAGCGCCGCCTGTGCCCCGCACCTGCCCGCCGACGCCGTCGAGCTGCTCGCCGAGGACGACGACTACCCCGTGAGACTCCTGCTGTGCGAGAACCAGCCGACCGTGGACGGCGAAGTCGTGCTGCAGACCTACCTGGACTGCAAGGTCATCACCAAGGGCGGTCTGCTCGGCCACGCCAACTTCCCGCACGAGGGAGCCGGGCGGCGCTTCGCCGACGACCCGGACCCGGAGAAGAGGTTGCTGGTGGAACTCGACGCTCACGCACCAACCGACGTGGTGGTCCGGCTGCTCGCCGATCCCGAGAAGCGCGTGCGTGGCATGGCCGCCGCGCATCCCGCCCTGCCGGTCGGCCTGATCCTGGAGAGCTGCAAGGACCCGGAGCTCGCCTCCCGGGCCCTGGGCAACCCCGGCCTTCCGGCAGAGGTCATGCACCAGCACCTCGACGCCTTGGGCATCCCACGCTGACGCCGAGACCGGGACGGCGCTGGTCGACGCCCGCGGCAAGAGGCGCGGCGGGCGCGGGGCCCAGCTAGTGCCGCGGCAGGCAACGTTTGCCCGTTGAGGAGCGGCGTTTGGTGCGT
>NZ_JBEXSH010000995.1:0-3069 GCF_040613555.1 Streptomyces sp. NPDC006265 | reverse complement strand
GGTAGTGCGTCCGCAGGCGCACGCCGTACTCGGTGACCATCAGGGGCACGCCGGTGAACGAACGCCCGGCCTGCCTCGTCCCGTTCGGCCGGGGCGAGTCGCGGGCGGCCTGGTTCCCACGCCTACGCCGGGTCGAAGTTGAGCCGCTCCTTCACCACCGGGTAGCCGCCCTTGGCGAAGTTCGCCGCCATGGGGACGTTACCCCGGTCGGTGGCCGCGGCGACGAACTCCGCCCCCCTGCTCGACGAGGAAGTGAGTGCACTCGGACAGGAGGTCGTAGGCGCAGCCCTGCCCGCGGTGTTCCGGCAGGACGCCGATGAAGCCGATGCAGGGGCCCGCGGGGTTGTGGGCCGGGATGTGGATGCCGGCCAGGTCGCCCTGCGGGGTGTACGCGACCTGCCACCACTCGCGCGGCGAGGGGCACCAGTGGAAGAAGTCGAGCTCCTCCTGGGCCGCCCGGCCGGTTCCGCCCTGCTCGATGGCCTTGAGCGCGTGGGCGTCCAGGGTGACGGAGTGGATGCGGCGCAGCGCGTCGAGGAACACGGCGTCGTCCGGCTCGGCGCGGAACTCCAGGCGCCCGGGCCGCTCGGGCAGGCCATGCTCGGGGGTCCAGCGGTACAGGAGGCGTTCGACCAGGAGGTCGTAGCCCGCTTTCCGGGCTGCCGTGACGCGGGTTTCGGCGGCGGCGCGCAGGGCCGGGTCGTCGCGCCAGCCGGCGGGCAGGTTCAGCTCCAGCTCGACCTGCCAGGGGGCGGAACGCAGGAGTGCGGCGCCCGCTTCCTCCTCGCCTTCGGCCACGTCGAACCAGTTGAGGTTGACGGGCTCGGTGTCGTCGGGGCCGCCCCACCAGGCGCCGCGGGCGACGACACGGCCGTCGCGCAGGGCCACCCGCTTCCAGTCGGGGCGGTGCCGGGTCAGCCGGTGGCCCTCACGGGCGCCCAGCGGGTCGGGCAGGGTGTCGAAGAGACCGGCGTCGCTCGGGTCGAGCGCGCGGATGACCACATCGGTCATGGGATGTCCTCCGGGACGCATGCTGCTCGGAGCGCTCCCGGTAGGTCAGTCGAGGCACGCCGGGACAACGGTGAGGGAGCGCGGGATCGGTGTGAACGGCACGGCTCTGCCCTCCTTCCGCTGGTCTCGGGGCGTGGCGCGCCACACGCTACGGGATCTCCGGACGGGCCGTCCATCGGATTTCGGGCGCTGTTCACGGGCCCCCCAAGGGTGGTCAAGCCCCGGCGTGCGGCGGACGGTCAGGCGTAGCAGCGTGGTGGTGTGAGCAGTGAGCGCGGCCCGCTGGCGCGCCGGGACCCGTACCGGCGGGGCTGGCTGCGTGGCGCACCGCCGCCCGGCTGGGCCCGGGTGCTGCCGTCGGCACTGCTGGCGGGCGTCTGCCTGGCGGAGCTGATCAGCCCGCAGCGGCTCGACATCGGCTTCCTGCTGGGGGCCATCCCTCCGCTGGCCGTGCTGGCACACGGTCCGGTGGCTACGGCGGTGCTCGGCGCCCTGGTGGTGGTCGTACTGACCGTCCCGGTCTTCAACCTCGACGATCCGGGCAGTACCGACCTGCTGACCGTGTGCTTCGTCTCGGCGCTGAGCGTGCTGCTGTCGTACGTCCGCTCCCGGCGGGACGCGCAGCTGGTCACCGAGCGGACCGTCGCCGAGGTCGCCCAGCGGGCCGTCGTACCGCTGCTGCCGGAGCGGGTCGGACCCGTGCGGTGCGCGGGACTGTACCGGGCCGCGCAGCGCGGGACGCTGGTCGGCGGCGACTTCTTCGACGTACGGGCGGGTCCCTACGGCGTGCGGGCGGTGATGGGCGATGTGCAGGGGCACGGGCTGTCGGCCGTGGCCACGGTCGCGTCGCTGCTGGGGGCGTTCCGGGAGGCGGTGCTGGACCAGCCGGACCCGGAGGCGGTGGCGGCCCGGCTCGACCGGAGGCTGGCGGTGGACTCGGCCGGCGACCCGCACGCCGAACTCTTCGCGACGGCGGTGCTCCTCGACTTCTCCGCCGACGCCCGGGTCGTGCGGATCGTGGCGTGTGGTCAGGCCGGACCGCTGCTGCTGCGTGACGGCAAGGCCGTCGAGCTGGACGTCGAGCCGTGTACCCCGCTCGGTCTCGGCCTCGCCGGGGCCGCCCCGCCCCGGGTCGTCTCGGTGCAGCTGAGGGCGGGTGACCGGCTCTTCCTCGCATCCGACGGGGTGACCGAGGCCAGGGACGCGGGCGGGATCTTCTACCCGCTGGCCGAACGGCTGCCGGGCTTCGCCGCCGAGGATCCGGGCGCGCTGGCCGAGCGGGTCTGGACCGACCTCGTCCGGCACTGCCCGGACGTGCAGGACGACGTCACGATGCTGGTGCTGGCGCCGCGTCCGCAGAACGAGCCCTGACAACAGCGGCCGGCGACGGCCCACGATGTTCGCGAGCCGCCGCCGGCGGAGTCTTGCGACCGGTACATCAGTGCCTTGATCGTGCACTCGTTGCCGAACGCGGGGTTGAGCAGCCCGATCACGTTGATCGAGTTGCCGCAGACGTTGGCGTTGATGTCGATCGGGATCCGGATGGAAGCCGGGGCTGCCGGTGGCGACACCGACGGGGCCGTCGTTCGCGCTCGCCGTACCGGCGAAGGTCGGCAGGACGGCGCAGGCACACCGTCACCCGGAGTGAGACAACGCTACCCTCGGTGAGCGTCCGAACGAGGTGCGGGGGCCGACGGGGCCGCCTTCGCGCTCTCCGGATGCACGCCGCGCTCCCGCGGGGAATGGTGATATCGGACCCGTTTTTCAGCACCGGGGCCGCACCAGCGATCCGGACCCTAGGAGCAGAGAACATGTCGACGTCAGAGCCCGCCGCATACCGGCCGCCCGAGGACCGCACCACCCCGGACCGCCTGCTCCACGCCCGCACCGGCACCGACGTGTCGCCTGAGGACCTCGTCCTCGCCTCGGGCAAGGACCTCACCCCGCACAACCTCGAGTGGGCCAGGCGCAAGCTGGCGGCGGAGGGGCCCAGCGCCCTGGAGAAGCTGCTGCCCTAGCCGAACAGCCGAACCCCCTTCGGCGTACCGAAGGCCACCG
>NZ_JBEXSH010000994.1:0-3075 GCF_040613555.1 Streptomyces sp. NPDC006265 | reverse complement strand
GGCGAGACGGCGAGGCCCAGGCCGCCGCCGACGCCGGCGGTGAGGCCGGCGGCCGTGGTCTCGACGTAGAGACCGGCCGCGGCGCCGGCACCCGCGGCAGCACCGCCCGCCTGGCCGCCGGCGATGGTGTCCAGCTCGGCGTCGGACATCTGGGCGGTCTGGATCTGCGGGGTGAAGGCCATGGAGGGCGGTTCCCTTCGTTCAATAATTCGAAGTGCTCGAGCGTGACCGATCAAAGCACGTCGGAAGAAGGGGCGGCCAGTCAGTGCCCAGTCCGTGGATATGGCTCCGAGTGGATTTCTGGACGCGAATTCATGAGTGTGACCATTCGGTCACCCGAGACCCCGCGGTCTTCACACCTTCTGCCACTTCGCGATACAGAAATGCGTTCCACAGGGCGGGAAATGAGCCGGACTCGGTTCCTGCCCCACCCCGTCCCGACCTCACGGTGAACGGTGTGCAGATTCGCCGAATGTTCCGGACCGGCTCAGCCGACCTCGTTCTGCGCCACCGCTTCGCCGTGGACCACCACGTCACCGCCGTAGAACACGCCCGTGAAGACCGGGGAGTACGTGAGCTGGACCTCGACCTGTACCTGCTCGGCGTTCGCCGCCACGCAGTGGGTCGCGCCGATGTCCGCGCCCGTCATGTCCATCTCGCGGGCGAAGGCCTTCACCCGGGCGTTGCAGTTCTCGAAGTTGATCGGCGCCGGGCCGCCCTCGTTCTCGTAGAGGGCGTCGCGGTCGATGTCCTGGGCCGCGTAACGAGCCGCCTGTTCGGCGATGTCGGCGGCGCGTTCCCGCTTGGAGATGGACAGACCGCCGTCGATGACGAACGCGGAAAGGGAGAGGAAGACGAGCGCGAAGATGATGACCGCGCCGGCGCCGGAGCCGCGGTCGTCCAGACGTGCGCCACGGGCCGCCCACCACGACGGCCAGGAGGAGCGGAGGTGCCTCACGCCGACCTCCGGAACGGGTCGAGCGGGGAGCTGAAGCTCGCCGAGAGGGTCGTCGGGACGTCGAGGCCGAGCATGGCGAGACCCCGCACCTGGCAGCTCACCTCGACCGTGAAGATGGTGTCCGGCTCGAAGCCCTGACTGGTCTGCGTGACGGTCACGGGGCCCGAGCAGACGTCCGCCAGGTTCGCCTCCGCGGCCTTCCTGGCCTCGGCCATGGCCGTCGCGTGGTCCTTCTGGATCGAGCCCGCGCGGGCCGCGTCCCGGGCCGCTCCGTCGAGCGCTCCGCGGCCGTCCACGAGCTGGCCGAAGGCCACCAGGACCAGGATGAAGAGGATCATCACCGGCGCGAGGATCACGACCTCGACGGTGGACAAGCCCCTGTCGTCCACAGGCCGGCGGCCCTGGGCCAGGGAAGGGACGGACATTCAGTTGCCCTCTTCCTGTACGAACCGCTCCACCGGCCCCACCGACTGCGCGTGCACCGTCAGGTCCAGCCCGGGGAACACCGTCGGGACCCTCGCCTCGATCTCCACGCCCACCGTGTTCTGTTCCGGCTGCACCATCGTCACGTCCGGTGACAGGACCAGTTGGGGGCCGAGCTGACGGATGTAGCTGTCCACCACGTCCCGCGCCTCGCCCCGCCACGCGCCCGGCTGTTCGTCGGCCGTGGCACGGGCCTTGCGGGCTCCGGCCTGGGCCGCCGCCTGGGCGACGTGGTCCGCGAAGAAGTACAGGGCGAACTGCACGGTCGCGAAGATCATGAAGAAGAGGACCGGCGTGAGCAGCACGAACTCGATCGCGGTCATGCCTGAGTCGCCGCGGGCGGCCGCCCGTTCCCGTGTGGCCCGCACCCAGCGGCGTACCCGTCTGCTGACATCTGCCGGCATCCCCGTGAACCCCGTTGCTCTGATACTCCTGATGGTCCTGAGGCGATCAGCAGGTCTTGCCCGCGTCCGCACCCTTGATGCAGTCGCCGACCTTGTTGGCGCCCTCGCTGAGCGCGGCGTTGATGATGGCGGCCACGACACCGACGATCGCCACGACGACCGCGGAGATGATGACCCACTCGACCGCGGAGGCACCGCGGTCCAGCTCGCCGGAGCGGGCCCGCTCGGTGCGGGCCTGGAGGAAGGTGACGAGGAAGTCCACGGCGGGGATGCCGGTGTGGAAGTTACGTCCGTTCATGACGTCTTGTCCTTTCGAAATCGGTGCACGGAGGTTCTGGACTCGTGAAGGTCGCTGCGAGGCTCACACACGGCTCACTGCACCTGGAACACCCGCATCGCCGCCGGAAAGATCAGGAACACCAGGAACCCGGCGCACAGCAGCAGCTGCGCGACGAGCATCGACTGGGACTTCTCGCCCGCGCTGCCCTCGATCTCGGCGAGTTCGCGGTGCCGCATGGTCTCGGCGCGGGAGGCCAGGGACTCGCGCACCTTGGCACCGTCGTCCGCGACCAGGGCCAGGGAGGCGGAGAGGTCCTTGAGCTCCTCCACACCGATCTCCTCGCCGAGCGCGCCGAGGGCCTGCCACTGGCTGACGCCGGTGATGCGGGCGTCGGACAGGGCGTTGCGGATGCGCTGGTTGGCCCAGCCGTCGGAGATCTCGGCCGCCGCCATCAGGGCCTCGGGCAGACCGCGTCCGCCGGCGAGGCTCATGGACACCAGGTCGAGGTAGGCGCCGATCACCCGCCGCAGATCGCGCCGCTTCTCGGCGGCGTCCCGGCGCACTTCCAGGTCGGGCAGGAAGAAGAAGATCACCCCGAAGAGCAGGGCGAGCCAGACCGGGATGATCGGGCTCCTGCCGAAGCCCAGCGTGTAGACGATGGCGAACAGGAACGGGCCGAAGAACAGGCCGGCCACGCCCAGCAGCACCTTCGTCGCCAGGAACTTCTCCCAGCTGCGGTCCAGCACCGCCAGGTCCGCGCGCAGCGAGCGCTGCTCCCAGCCCTGCTGGAGGTAGAACTCCGAGACGCGCAGGCCGACTTCGGCCCGCAGTGCGCCCAGGCGTCCCTTCTCGCGCTCGGCGCGGGCGGTCTCGTAGGCCGAGCCGCGGGCCCGCATCGCGTCGATCCGCGCGACCTGTGAGATCGCGCTGCGCTTGCTGGGCATGAGGGC
>NZ_JBEXSH010000993.1:0-3078 GCF_040613555.1 Streptomyces sp. NPDC006265 | reverse complement strand
GGGGTTTCGGCCGGTGCGGCGAGTGCGGGTACCCCCTGCTCGAGCGGAGTCGAGAGCGTGGGGGAGCGTGCCGGGCGTCGTGACGGGGCGAACGTTGCCTGTCGCGGCACTAGCCCGCCGGGGCCGATTGTCAGAGGCCGCCCGTAGAGTCGGAGACAACTGATCCGACACGCGGGGCGGGAGGTGGCAGGACGTATGCGAGAGGCGGCTCAGGTGGCCGAGCGGGCGGGGGACGCGACGGTCCCGGTCCGGCTCCCCGCCGTCTTCCTGCCCGCACCCCTCCCGCGCGAGGGCCGCATCGCCTTCTGGGACCCGGAGGGCGAGCCACTTCCCCCAGGGGCCGCAGAAGACACGGCGGACGCCGGGGACACCGAGCTGACCGTCGTACGACGGCACGGCGCCGCCGGAGTCCGGCGACGCACCACCCGCGCGCTGACCCTCCCGCTCGACGCGGCCCTGCCGCTCCTCGTGCGCGCCCGGCACGACCCCGCGGCTCACCCCGCCACGGCCTGCTGGGGCGCCGCCGCCCTGCACGCCCTGCGGCTGACCGCCCGCGGCCGGCTGCTGCCCGGCCTCACCGCCACGGGCCACGACGCGTGGCGGGCCGGCCCCCTCGACCCGGACGACATCGCGCACCTGCGCGCGGTGGCCGCCGCCCTGCCCTACGAGGGCCACGCCGTGCCGCTGCCCGGCCCCGGCCCAATCCGGCTGCCCCAACCGGAAGCCCTGGTGCGCGCCTTCCTCGACGCGGTCGCCGACACCCTGCCCCGGACCCCGGCCGCGCCCCACACCGCCGGCAGGCCCTTCGCCGCCCGCGAGGCCCAGCATCTGCCCACCGCCCACGACTGGGCCGCCGAGGTCGCCGCCGGCATGGACGCCGGCGTGCGGATCTCGCTGCGCCTGGACCTGTCGGCGTACGACCTGTTCGACGACGCCTGCGATGGTGCCCGCAGCGCCGGAGCCGCGATCGTCCAGGTGCACAGCCTCGCCGACCCCACGCTCGTGGCCGACGCGGCGGACCTGTGGGCGGGCGCCGCCGACGACGCCTTCGGGCCCCGCGCGCGCGTGGACGCCGCCCTCGCCGTGCGCCGCGCGGCCCGCGTCTGGCCCCCGCTCGACCGGCTCGCCGACCAGGACGTGCCCGACGTGCTGGCCCTGACCGAGGACGAACTGAGCGACCTGCTCGGCGTCGCGGCGCCCCGGCTCGCCGCCGCCGGGGTCGCCGTGCACTGGCCGCGGGACCTCGCCCAGGACCTGTCCGCCGCCGCGGTGGTCCGTCCGGCCCCCGGCTCGGCGACCGACGGCACCGGCTTCTTCGAGAGCGAGGACCTCCTCCGGTTCCGCTGGCAGCTCGCGCTCGGCGGCGACCCGCTCACCGACACCGAGATGGACACCCTCGCCGAGGCCCACCGCCCGGTCGTCCGGCTGCGCGACCAGTGGGTGCTGGTCGACCCGGCCCTCGTCCGCAAGGCCCGCAAACGGGACCTGGGCCTGCTGGACCCGGTCGACGCGCTGTCCGTCGCCCTGACCGGCACGGCCGACGTGGACGGCGAGACGGTCGAGGCCGTCCCCGTCGGTGCGCTGGCCGCCCTGCGCGACCGCCTGACCGCGGGGATCCGCCCGGCCGAACCACCCCCGGCCCTTCAGGCCACCCTCCGGGACTACCAGCTCCGAGGGCTGGCCTGGCTCGACCTGATGACCTCCCTCGGCCTCGGCGGCTGCCTCGCCGACGACATGGGCCTCGGCAAGACCGTCACCCTCATCGCCCTGCACCTGAAGCGGGCCCGCCGCGAACCGACCCTGGTCGTCTGCCCGGCCTCCCTGCTGGGCAACTGGCAGCGGGAGATCAACCGCTTCGCCCCCGGCGTCCCCGTCCGCCGCTTCCACGGCCCGGACCGCAGCCTCGACGACCTGGACGGCGGTTTCGTCCTCACCACCTACGGCACCATGCGCTCGGCGGCCCCCGCCCTGGCCGACCGCACCTGGGGCATGGTCGTCGCCGACGAGGCGCAGCACGTCAAGAACCCCTACTCGGCCACCGCGAAGGCGCTGCGCACGATCCCGGCCCCCGCGCGCGTGGCCCTGACCGGCACGCCCGTCGAGAACAACCTCTCGGAGCTGTGGGCGCTGCTCGACTGGACGACCCCGGGCCTGCTCGGCCCGCTGAAGTCCTTCCGCGCCCGGCACGCGCGCGCCGTGGAGAACGGCGAGGACGAGGAGGCGGTGGAGCGTCTGGCCCGGCTGGTCCGGCCCTTCCTGCTGCGCCGCAAGAAGTCCGACCCGGGCATCGTGCCCGAGCTGCCGCCCAAGACGGAGACCGATCATCCGGTGCCGCTCACCCGCGAACAGGCCGCGCTGTACGAGGCGGTCGTCCGCGAGTCGATGCTCGCCATCGAGACGGCCGAGGGCATGCCCCGCCGCGGCCTGGTGCTGAAGCTCCTCACCTCGCTGAAGCAGATCTGCAACCACCCCGCGCTGTTCCTCAAGGAGGAGCACACCCCGGCCGCCGGCGACCGGCTCGCCGCCCGCTCCGGGAAACTCGCCCTGCTGGACGAGTTGCTGGACACGCTGCTGGCCGAGGACGGGTCCGCCCTCGTCTTCACCCAGTACGTCGGGATGGCCCGCCTGATCACCTCCCACCTGGCCACCCGCGCGGTCCCGGTCGAGCTCCTCCACGGCGGCACGCCGGTCCCCGAGCGGGAGCGCATGGTGGACCGCTTCCAGGCAGGTTCGACGCCGGTCCTGGTGCTGTCGCTCAAGGCGGCCGGCACCGGCCTCAACCTCACCCGGGCGGGCCATGTCGTGCACTTCGACCGCTGGTGGAACCCGGCCGTCGAGGAACAGGCCACCGACCGCGCCTACCGCATCGGCCAGACCCAGCCGGTTCAGGTGCACCGCCTCATCACGGAAGGCACCGTCGAGGACCGCATCGCCGAGATGCTCCAGTCCAAGCGTGCCCTGGCCGACGCGATCCTCGGCTCCGGCGAGTCCTCCCTCACGGAACTCACGGACCGGGAGCTGACCCTCGACGGCACCGGCCTCACCGCCGGAGACCGGGGCGTCCAGGACGCGGATGCC
>NZ_JBEXSH010000992.1:0-3078 GCF_040613555.1 Streptomyces sp. NPDC006265 | reverse complement strand
GAGCGGTCGGGTGACGAGGTAGAGCAGGTAGGAGGACTTGTTGTCGTCCTGAGGGGCGTCGAGGACGCCGATCCCCTCCACGCGCAGCCCGAACTCGGTGAGCAACGCCGTCGAGAGCTCCGGAGTGAGGACCCACATGTGGACGGTGACCTCACCGCCGCCCGCCAGCCGCAGGATCTCGGGCCGGGCGGCGACCCGGTCCGACGGCCCGTCACCACGACTGTTCGTGTGCAGGACCGTGAAGCAGAGCCGCCCACCCGGCTTCAGCGCCCCGGCGAGAGCGGGCAGCAGCCGGTACGGATCGATGTACGGAACGCCGTTGACGGAGTAGACGACGTCGTACGGCTCGGCCGCGCTCAGATGGTCCACGGCGTCGCCCAGGACCAGCCGCAGCCCGGGCAGCGAGCCGTACCGGGCGCGGGCCCGCTCGTACTGTCCGGCCGAGGCGTCGACCGCGTCCACCAGCGCACCGTGGGCCCGGACCAGATGGGCCGCGTGCCGGGCAGGACCGCATCCGAGGTCCAGTACCCGTCGGCCCGTCAGCTCCCCGAGCACCTCGCTGCCCGGTCCGCCGCCCTCGAACCCCCAGTCGATCCGGGCCGCCTCGGGCAGTGCCGTGCCCCGTCGTACATGGTGCGCCCCGTACGCCTCCCAGGCTTCGGCGTTGACCGCCTCCGGTTCGTCAGCCAAGGCTCAGCCGCCCGCCACCGCGTCACGCGGCAGCACCGTGACCCGGTGGAAGTTGCACCCGGCGAGCCGCGGCTCACCGTCGTCGGCAGGCGGGGTCTGGTGGGCCTTGAGGGCGATGCTCACCAGGCTCAGCAGCAGGTCGACGTCCGCCTCGCAGTCGAGGTGGACCGTCACCCAGCACGAACCGGGCAGCAGATGGATCGCACTCGAACCGGCCAGGTCGTAGTGGAAGCGCTGTATGGCCCGGCGGGTGAGGTGGAGGTCCACATCACGTGAGGAGTGGAAGTGGACGATCTCGTCACGGGCGGAACGGAGCGCCCTTCCGGTACCGCAACTCGCCGGGCCCACCATCAGGTCGGGCCAGGCCTGCAGGCGCTCCATGGCGCGCTGGGCCAGAGTCATGGCCCCATCGTGGCCTGCTTACCGGCCCGCAACCAGAGGTTGAGCGATTTGTAACCGGGACGTGAGGTGGATCGCGGGGGGGGGGTACCGACCAGGGGTTCAGGCGGACTTGACGAGTCTGAGGTAGCGCTTCCAGTCCCAGAGCCGGCCCGGGTCGGTGTGGTCGCTGCCCGGTACCTCGTGATGGCCGATGATGTGCCCGCGGTTCTTCGGGATGTCGTACCTCTCGCAGATCGCGGCGGTGAGCCGGGCCGACCGCTCGTACATGGTGTCGGTGAAGTACCCGGGCCGGTCCACCCAGCCTTCGTGCTCGATGCCGATGCTGCGGGTGTTGTAGTCCCAGTTCCCCGCGTGCCAGGCGATGTCGGACTCGCGCACGCACTGCGCCACGCGCCCGTCGGACGAGCGCACCACGTAGTGCGCGGACACCTTCTTCTCCGGGTTCCGGAAGACGTTCAGGGTGCCGGCGTAGGTCGTCTGCGCCACGTGGATGATCACGTAGTGCAGTGGGTGGGCGCGCGGGCGGTTCGACGGCGTGTAGTTGCCGCGGCTCGCCGGCCGCCATGCGGCTCCGCGGTGATCGACGGCCTGGGGCCGGGCGTCCGCCCGAGTGCTCTGGAGCAGGGCTGTCGGGACGGCGGCGAGGGCGGCGCCCGCGAGGATGCCTCGCCTGCCGGGGAGGGAGCTGGTGCGTTCCATGGGTGTGTGCCTTCCGGGCTCGACGGGAGGGTGTGCCTTGCAACTGCGCGGAGCTGCGGCCGTTGCGGTCGCGGCCCGCGGTGATCAAGTTACGGCGCCTTCCGGTCGGTCGGGAGGATCGGTGGACGGGCCCTGCGATGTGGACAATTCCCTCACCCGGTCGGGTGATTGGAACCGCGCGGCCCTGCCGGCGAGCGTGGGCGACGGCCCGTCTCAGGCCTGCCCGGCGACGGCCGCCGGATCGTCCAGCACCGCCCGGACCACCGAGTGCGCGGCCCCCAGCAGCGGCCCCTGAGGGCCCAGCCCGGACACGGACACGGGGCAGGCCGGGCCCGCCGTGCGCCGCGCCAGCTCGTCCCGCAGCGAGGGCAGCAGCCAGGGCGCGAGACCGGACAGTTCCCCGCCCAGGACCACACCTTCCGGGTCGAGCAGGTTGACCGCCCCCGTCAGGGCCACACCGAGCGCCGTACCGGCGTCGCGCAGGGCACGCCGTACGGCCTCGTCGCCCTCCGCAGCGTGCCCCGCGAGCAATCCGACCCGGTCCTCGTCGGGTTCCAGACCTGCCGCACGCAGCACCGCCTCCTCACCGGCGTACTGCTCCAGACAGCCCCGCCCGCCGCAGGCGCACTCCGGCCCGTCCGGCCGGACCGGCACGTGCCCCAACTCGCCCGCGAAGCCGCGGGTTCCGCGCAGCAGCCCGCCGTCCACCACGACCGCCGCACCGATACCGATCTCCGCCGAGACGTGCAGGAAGTCGCGGGGTGTGTCGTCCCCCAGCCAGAGTTCCGCGAGGGCACCGAAGTTGGCCTCGTTGTCCACCGTCAGCGGAAGGTCCGCCGGCAGCAGTGGGCCGAGGTCCGTGTCGTGCCAGCCGAGGTTCGGGGCGCGCACGACGGTCCGGGCGTCGCGCGCCACCAGGCCCGGCACGGCCACGGCGAGTCCGGCCGGCCGCAGGCCCTCGCTCTCCGCCTCGGCGACGACCTGCCGGATCAGCTCGGTGAGCTCCGCGAGCACGGGCCGGGGGGAGCGGCCGCGGTTGGCTCCCTGCCGTATCGCCCGCGACCGGGTCGCGCCGCGCAGGTCGACGGCACAGACCGCGAGATGGTCGACGCCGACCTCCGCGCCGATCCCGGCCGGGCCGCGACCGCTGACGGCGAGCGCGGAACCGGGGCGGCCCACCCGGCCGGGCCGCTCGGGGCCCAGTTACTCGATGTGCCCCCAGCGGATGTGTTCGTCGACGAGCGTCGAGAGCGCCGCCCGGGTCAGGGCGATCGGCGAGGCGTGGGC
>NZ_JBEXSH010000991.1:0-3078 GCF_040613555.1 Streptomyces sp. NPDC006265 | reverse complement strand
GGTCCCGCGCGTTCCAGCAGGCCTTGTGCCAGTGCCGGCGGTCGTCGACGCCCGTGTGCTCCGCCCAGGACACCACGTGCGGCACCCCGTCCGGGATCATCTGGTCGCAGCCGGGACAGCGGTACGACTTGCCCTGCGCGCTCGCGCCGGCCACGTGCCGCACGCTCCAGTTCTCGCCCTGCCAGTGCTCCGAGGACTGCCAGCCGCCGTAGCGGCCGGGGCGGTCGTCCTCGACGCTCCGGCCGGACGAAACGGCGCCCTTGGGTCGGTTGCGACGCGGAGACACGGGACACCTCTCGGGGCTATACAGGAGCACGGGCCGCATCCAGCCTACGCGGCGCGCACAGGGGTACGCGTACGGTACCAATCGCCATATGTCCCTCGCGGGCGCGACGGGCTCAACCCCGGGTGCACTCCCGCGGGCTCCCGGCGGAACGCCCATTCTGCAGACAATCCGCAAAATACTCCGCCCGGCCGTGTCCTCGGCACGTGTCAGACGGTTATGCCCTGTGGGGGAGCTCCGTGTCGGAGCCAAGGAAGCAGGAAAGCAATGCGCGTTGGAAGTTTCGTGTTGGCGGCCCAGTTCCCCGGCCAGGGCGAGGGAGAGGCGCTGCACCGCGCGGTCCGCTCGGCCGAGGTGGCCGAGGAGGCCGGGCTCGACACGGTCTGGACGGCCGAGCACCACTTCGTGCCGTACGGCACGTGCCCGTCGGCCATCACCCTGGCCGCCGTACTGCTGGGCCGCACCCGCCGCATCCGGGTCGGCACGGCGGTCAGTGTGCTGCCCACCGTCCACCCCGTGGCCCTCGGCGAACAGGCCGCGCTGCTGCACCACACGAGCGGCGGCCGTTTCACGCTCGGTGTCGGACGCGGCGGCCCGTGGATCGACCTGGAGGTGTTCGGCGCCGGTCTGGAGGCGTACGAGAAGGGGTTCCCGGAGTCCCTGGAGCTTCTGGTGCGGTGGCTGAGCGAATCGTCCGTGGCGGCCGACGGGGAGCGCTTCCGCTTCCGTGAAGTCCGGGTGGTGCCACGGCCGTCGGAGGCCCTGACGGAGACCGTCGGGCCCGAGGTCGTGGTGGCCTGCACATCGCCGGCGAGCGTGCGGCTCGCCGCCGAGCGGGGTCTGTCGATGCTGCTCGGGATGCACGTGGGGGACGAGGAGAAGGCCGAGATGGTCGCGCTGTGGCGGCAGCACGCGCGGGCCTGCGGCCGGCCGCCGGAGGAGATCCTGGGCGCGTCTCATGTGTCGGCCGGTGTCTGCCAGATCGCGGACCGGCGGGTCGACGCGGCGGAGACGCTGATGAAGGCGATGCCGGGCTGGCTGAAGCAGGGCCTGGAGGCGCATGTCACGGTCGACGGGCGCACGCGCCGGATGCGCGACCCGCTGGCGTACACCGAACTGCTCTGCGGGCTGCACCCGGTGGGCACTCCGCGGCTGTGCGCGGACCGGCTGGCGGCGACCAGCGAGCGGACGGGCATTTCGCGCTTCGCGCTGCTCGTCGAGGGCTCCGGGGACCTGGCCGCGACCGAGGAGAACGTGCGGCGGCTGGGCGCCGAGGTGCTCCCCCAACTCGTCTGAGAGCGCGGTGAATTCCTGGGGGCTTGCCGCTCCGGTACAGAACTGCACCTCCCGCGTACGGAGCGGCAAGCAGCGGCGCCGCGTCAGCAGTCCCTGAACTCGGGTGACTGGTTCAGCACCTGACTGCGGACCGAGGTGAAGCGGCCCAGCTTCTCGTCGACCGAGGAGTCAAGCGGGAACACGGCCACCCGGTGGCAGTTCTGGAAGGCCAGGCGCACACCGAAGTGCCGTTGCAGCGCGCCGCGTATCGCGTCACTCGCAAGCGCACGCAGCAGTTGACCGCGTGCCTGCTCGTCCGGCGGGGGCGTCTGGTTGTCGGCGAACGCGCCGCCGTCCACCTTCAGCTGGGCCACCAGTGAGCTGATCATCTCCCACGCATAGGGCAGGGAGGTCCGGACGCAGTCGACGAATTCCGCTTCGTCGACCTCGCCTCGCTCGGCCTGTTCGAGTAGGGCCGGTGAGACGTCGAGCGACATGAGTTCTCCTCTCGCACCCCCGACGAGCAGGGGTTGCCGGACAGATAAAGGAGTTCGCGACGCCGGACACGCTGCGTACACGCACCGCGACCTCCCGTTCATACGGTAAGCAACGTACGGTGACCGCACCAGGAAAATGCGCAGATGAGACACTCCCGCTGAGCACACCGTGCACACAATCGGCCATTACCGAACGCGTGTTTTCCAGGGCGAATCGCGTGGACAGGCGCCCGTCGAGTAGCGTTGCCAACCATGCGTCTCGTCATTGCCCGCTGCTCCGTGGACTACGCCGGGCGGCTCACCGCCCACCTTCCCTCGGCCCCGCGCCTGATCCTGGTGAAGGCGGACGGCAGCGTCTCGATCCACGCCGACGACCGGGCCTACAAGCCCCTGAACTGGATGTCGCCGCCCTGCACGCTGAAGGAGGGCACCGGCGAGGAAGAGGGCGTCTGGACCGTCGTCAACAAGGCGGGCGAGAAGCTCATCATCACGATGGAGGAAGTCCTCCACGACTCCTCGCACGAACTGGGCGTCGATCCCGGCCTGATCAAGGACGGCGTGGAAGCGCACCTCCAGGAGCTGCTCGCCGACCGCATCGAGACACTCGGCGACGGCTACACGCTGATCCGCCGCGAGTACCCGACAGCCATCGGGCCGGTCGACATCCTGTGCCGGGACGCCGACGGCAAGACCGTCGCGGTGGAGATCAAGCGGCGCGGTGAGATCGACGGCGTGGAGCAGCTCACGCGCTATCTGGAGCTGCTGAACCGCGATCCCCATCTCGCCCCGGTGCGCGGTGTCTTCGCGGCCCAGGAGATCAAGCCCCAGGCCCGCGTCCTCGCGACCGACCGCGGCATCGGCTGCCAGGTCCTCGACTACGACGCGCTGCGGGGCATCGAGGACGACAAGCTGCGGCTGTTCTGACAGCCCCTACGACGACGAACAGGGCCGGGTCCGCGGAACGGACCCGGCCCTGCCGTGTGCCAGGGGTGTCAGATCACCGTCTCCGGGCTGCTCGGCGTG
>NZ_JBEXSH010000990.1:0-3080 GCF_040613555.1 Streptomyces sp. NPDC006265 | reverse complement strand
CGGCAATACGAAAGCCCGGATCGTCGTCAGGCGGAAATGCCGTCGATCCGGGCCAAGGCGTCGTCCGCGCCGAACGGCTGCAAGTACGGCAGCCAGCGCGGATCCCTATGGCCGGTCCCGATGATGCGCCAGGCCAGGCCGGACGGCGGGGCGGGTTTGTGGCGCAGCCGCCAGCCGATCTCGAAGAGGTGCCGATCCGCCTTCACGTGGTTGCAGCGACGGCAGGACGCCACCACGTTGTCCCAGACGTGCTTGCCCCCGCGGCTGCGCGGGATGACGTGGTCGACGCTGGTTGCGACGCCACCGCAGTACATGCACCGGCCCCCGTCGCGGGCGAACAGCGCCCGGCGGGTCAGTGGAACGGGCCCCCGATAGGGAACCCGGACGAATCGCTTGAGCCGGACCACGCTGGGTGCGGGGACTGTGACGGTCGCGCTGTGCAGATAGGCGCCGGACTCCTCGAGGCAGACTGCCTTGTTCTCGAGGACGAGGACGAGCGCGCGGCGGAGCGGTACGACACCTAGCGGCTCGTACGACGCGTTGAGGACCAGGACATGCGGCACGGATGCCTCCTTGGACGCCGGCGGCGCGTGGCTCGCGCCGGGACGATTCGTAGCCAGTCTCCCCTCAGGCCTGGTGGAAGCGCCACCATGTCCCCGTAACGGGCTGGGAGTGTTTTCGACCACATCCCATTCATCCCCCGGATCATGGCCCGTTCAAGCCCAGGTGAGCACGGTCTCTCCTTCACACATCCAGCAAGGGCACACACAATGCCCCGTTAGTGTGGTGGTTCTGCCCCTTCGGTGACCCAGCCGTGACCTTGACCCCCCAGAACCACCGCGCCGGGGCAGACCGCTGCGCCTGGAGGTACCTGCCGTGTCCCTGTCCCTCGCGGACTCCGTCCTGTTGGCCGCCGACCCGTCACCGTCGCCGACCCCCTCGGAGACCCAGTCCCCGAGAGTGCCTTCGCTCCAGGACGCCCAGGAGAGCGCGACGAACGCCGCCGGCTGGGTCGAGCAGAACTGGTCGACGTGGCTCGCGATCGGCCTCAGGGTCCTGCTCATCGTGGTGATAGCCGTGGTGCTGCGGGTCTTCGTGCGCCGGGCGATCACCAAACTGATCGACCGCATGAACCGGAACCACCAGACCGGGGAGAGCAGCGCGATCGGCGGGCTGCTGGTCAACGTCGAACGCCGCCGGCAGCGCTCGCAGGCCATCGGCTCGGTACTGCGCTCGGTGGCGTCGTTCCTGATCATAGGCACCGCCGCGCTGATGATCCTGGGCACCTTCCAGATCAACCTCGCCCCGCTGCTGGCCTCGGCCGGTGTCGCCGGTGTGGCGATCGGTTTCGGGGCCCGCAACCTCGTCACGGACTTCCTGTCCGGCGTCTTCATGATCCTTGAGGACCAGTACGGCGTCGGCGACACGATCGACGCCGGCGTCGCCTCCGGCGAGGTGATCGAGGTGGGCCTGCGCGTGACCAAGCTGCGCGGCGACGGCGGCGAGATCTGGTACGTCCGCAACGGCGAGGTCAAGCGCATCGGCAACCTGTCCCAGGGCTGGGCCACGGCCAACGTCGACGTCACCGTCCACGCCGGCGAGGACTTGGACAAGGTGAAGGCCACCCTGGACGAGGTCGCCGAGAAGATGAGCGCCGAGGAGCCCTGGAACGAGCTGCTGTGGGGCCCGATCGAGGTCCTGGGCCTGGACAGCGTGCTGCTGGACTCGATGGTCGTGCGCATCACGGCCAAGACCATGCCCGGCAAGTCCCTGACCGTGGAGCGCGAACTGCGCTGGCGCGTCAAGCGGGCCTTCGACGCGGCGGACATCCGCATCGTCGGCGGCGCCACGGCCCCGCCGGAGGAGCAGCCCGCGGACCCGACGGCGGGGATGGCGGCACCGTCGGTCTACGCGAACGCCGCGTCCCCCCAGTCGACGGCCGCGTCCCCGCTCGCGCCGCCCGCGCCGACGAGCACCACGAAGTAGCCCACCACCTCGGAAGGAGGGCGGCACCCGGTCCTGCCGGGGGCCGCCCTCTTCGCATGTCCGGCTTCGCGCCCGGCCGCAAGTCAGGCCGCACGCCCGCATGTCCGGCCGGGTGCGCGGCCGCATGTCCGGATAGCGGCGGGCCGTCCCCTATTGACGCCCGCCCGGCACCGGGCCTACCTTCCTCCCACCAATAGGAAACTTTCCTAACAGTGATCGGGAGTACCCCGGGGGACGGCCGTCCGATGGACTTCCCCGCCCGATCACTGAGAAGCTGAGCAGCCGAAGGGCAGGTGTGGACACGCATGGCAGGAACGGCCGGCACGCCGGGCACCCCACGCGTCCTGCGCGCCATGAACGACCGGGCCGCCCTGGACCTGCTGCTGGAGCACGGCCCGCTGTCCCGCACCCGGATCGGCAAGCTCACCGGCCTGTCCAAGCCGACCGCCTCCCAGCTCCTGGCCCGACTGGAGGCGGCGGGACTCGTCCTGGCCACCGGCACCACCGAAGGCCGGCCGGGCCCGAGCGCCCAGCTCTACGAGGTCAATCCGGCAGCCGGCCACGCCGCCGGACTCGACGTCACCCCGCAGCGGATCCTCGCCGCGGTCGCCGACATCACCGGCCGCACGGTCGGCCGCCACGAGCTGCCCACCCCCGGCAGGCGCACCGGCACCCCGGTCGTCCAGCAGGTCACCGACGCCCTGGACGGCGCGGTGAAGGCGGCCGGTCTCGCCCGGGACGACATCCACCGCCTGGTCATCGGCACTCCCGGCGCCTTCGACCCCACCACGGGCCGGCTGCGCTACGCCTCCCACCTCCCGGGCTGGCACTCCCCCACCCTGCTGGACGAGCTCGCCGCAGCCCTGCCGATGCCGTTC
The DNA here is from genome assembly GCF_040613555.1 of Streptomyces sp. NPDC006265. Lineage (NCBI taxonomy): Bacteria > Bacillati > Actinomycetota > Actinomycetes > Kitasatosporales > Streptomycetaceae > Streptomyces > Streptomyces sp. NPDC006265. The sequence goes on along the minus strand of NZ_JBEXSH010000990.1, from coordinate 216 downwards.
GAGTACGAGAACGACGTCAACCTGGTCGCGCTCGCCGAGCAGCGTCTCGGCGCGGCCCGGGGCCACGCGGACTTCGTGCTGCTGTGGAACCAGGAGGGCCTGGGCGCCGCCCTGGTGCTCGGCGGCCGGCTGCACCGCGGCTGGACCGGCGGCGCCGGCGAGGTCGGTTTCCTGCCGGTGCCGGGCACGCCCCTGGTCCGGCAGGTCACCAAGGCC
>NZ_JBEXSH010000989.1:0-3086 GCF_040613555.1 Streptomyces sp. NPDC006265 | reverse complement strand
CTCGTCGCACCACTGCCGGGCCGCCTCGGTGACCTGGTCGAGCGCGCCCGGTTCCTCGAACAGGTGGGTGGCGCCGGGCACCACGTGGAGGGTGGGCGGGACGGGCAGCCGCCGCGCCGCCTCCTCGTTGAGCCGCAGCACCTGCGGGTCCCTGCCGCCCACGATCAGCAGCACCGGGGCCCGTACGTGGTCCAGGGCGTCACCGGCCAGGTCGGGCCGCCCACCGCGCGAGACGACCGCCTGTACCCGTTCCGGTCGTTGCGCGGCGGCGACCAGGGCCGCGCCCGCGCCGGTGCTGGCGCCGAACAGGACGACGGGCAGGCCCGAGGTGCCGGGCTCCTGTGCCAGCCAGTCGAGGGCGGCCACCAGTCGGCGGCCCAGCAGGGGGATGTCGAAGCGGAGTTCGGCGGTGACGGCGTCCTGGCGTTCCTCGTCCTCGGTGAGCAGGTCGATCAGCAGGGTGCCGAGCCCCGCGGTGCGCAGGCCGGCGGCGACCTCGCGGTTGCGGGGACTGTGCCGGGAGCTGCCGCTGCCGTGCGCGAACAGCACGATGGCGCGGGCGCCCGGCGGCAGGGCCAGGTCGCCGGTGAGGGCCGCGCCGACGGCGGGCAGGGTGACCGTCCGGGAGATCATCGTCAGCCTCCTCTCCCCCGGTTCCCGTGGTACCCACACCGCGGTGGACATCCCATGGCGCGATCTGTGGGCTGCGTGTCGTTGACGCCCCACCGCGCGCCGATGGAGCGTGAGGGGCGTGACCGATCGCCGCATCGTCTTCGTCGTCTTCGACGGTTTCCAGCCCCTCGACCTCACCGGACCGCACGAGGTGTTCCACAGCGCGGGCGCGTACGCCTGCGGGGTCGTGGCGACCCGGGCGGGGCCGGTCCGGTCGGTGAGCGGGCTGGTCATGCACGCCGCCCACGGCGTGACGGACCTCGACCCGGCCGGGACGGACACCCTCGTGGTGGTCGGCGGCCGGGGCGTCGACCGGGCCCGGGAGGACGAGGCACTCGTCGCCTGGGTCGCCGCCGCGGCGGCGGGTGCCCGGCGGGTGGCCTCGGTGTGCAGCGGGGTGTTCCTGCTGGCGGCGGCCGGCCTGCTGGACGGGCGGCGGGTCACCACGCACTGGGCGCGCGGGGAGCAGCTGGCCCGGGAGCACCCCGAGGTGCGCGTGGACTGCGACCCGATCTTCGTCCGGGACGGGCGGGTGTGGACATCGGCCGGGGTGACGGCCGGGATGGATCTGGCGCTCGCCCTCGTGGAGGACGACCTCGGCCGGGGCGTCGCGCACGAGGTGGCCCGCCGGCTGGTGCTGTTCCTGCGCCGCCCGGGCGGGCAGTCGCAGTTCAGCGTGGCGCTGTGGTCGCGGCAGCCGGCGACGGACCCGGTGCGGGCCGCCGTCGGCGCGATCCACGCCGATCCCGGGGCCCGGCACGACATCGCGGGCCTCGCCGCGCACGCCGGGCTGAGCCCGCGTCATCTGCAGCGCCGCTTCACGGCCGAACTCGGCATGCCTCCGGCGGCGTACGTCGAGCGGGTGCGCGTCGAGGCGGCGCAGCGCGCACTCACGGACGGCGACGAACCGGTCGAGGCCATCGCCCGTCGCCACGGCTTCACCAGCGCCGAGACCCTGCGCCGCACGTTCCACCGCCGACTGGGTGTCGCGCCGTCGGACTACCGCGCCAGGTTCCGCTCCACCACCGGAGCCCTGGCAGAGCTCACAGAGGAAGGAAAGAGCGCATGACGACCTATGGTCTGCTGGTCTTCGAGGACGCCGAGGAGCTCGACTTCGTGGGCCCATGGGAGGTCTTCACCGTCTCCGCGCGGCTGCGGGACAGCGGCGACACGGCCGTGCTCATCTCCGAGCGCCCTGGCCCGGTGCGCTGCAACAAGGGCCTGCGCGTCCTGCCCGACCACACCTTCGACCACCATCCGCCGCTGGACGTGCTGCACGTGCCGGGCGGGCTGGGCGCGCGGGAGACCCAGCTGCACAACCCGGAGGTCACCGGCTGGATCGCCAAGACGGCGGAGCAGGCCGCCTGGGTGCACGGCGTGTGCACCGGCACGTTCCTGCTGCATGCCGCCGGACCCGCCCGGGGGCGCCGGGTGGCCACGCACTGGAGCCAGGAGGACACCCTGGAGGCGCGGGGGGACGTGACGGTGGTCCGGGACGCCCGCTATGTGGTCGACGGCGAGCTGGTCACCAGCCAGGGTGTCTCGGCCGGGATCGACAGCGCGTTGTGGCTGGTCGGGCGGCTGCACGGCCGGGATCACGCGCGGGCGGTACGGCGCTGCATCCAGTACGACCCGGCGCCGCCGTACCTCGCCGACGAGCCCGGCTGATCCACGCGTCTTCGCCCGGGGCCGCATGGCTGGGCGAGCCTCGGGCAGGCGATGTTCATGGGCGGTGACACGGACGACGGCGGGCAAGGGCGGCAGCCGGGCGAGTGCGGGCACCGGGCGGTGCCACATCCTGGGGACATCCGGATCGAGGCGTGGGCCGCGTGCAGAGAGCACTGCCTGGCGGAGGCCGTCCTGGCGATGGTCGAGTGTTTCGCGGACGTCTCCGGGGTGCGGCCCACCGCCGTGGACCGGGTGCGGCTGCCCGAGGCGAGCAGCGATGACCTGCTCGCCTCGCTGCTGGACGAGATCATCTTCCGGCTGGAGGCATACGGGCAGGTGCCCCTGGACGTGGAGGCGGACGAAGCGGACGGCGGCCTGGACGTGCGCCTGGCGGTCACCGGTATCGCCGACGTGGAGATCACGGGGTCGGTTCCCACGGCGGTGGCGTGGGACGAGTTGCGGATCGGGCCGGATCCGTACGGGTGGTCGTGTGCGGTGACGGTCGACGCCTGACCCCGGCGGGCGGGGTTGCGCCTACCGTGGAGGAGTGGACGGCGGCGTCGTGACGCTGTTCCTGTGCGGTGACGTGATGCTCGGGCGCGGCGTCGACCAGATTCTCGCGCACCCCGGCGATCCGGCGCTGCGGGAGGCGTACATGCTCTGATCGCGCTCGGGGGCAGGACCTCGTCCCGGTTCAGCGCCTGGCGCGGCGCGGCGACAGCAGACCAGCGTCCCGGGCCTGGCCG
>NZ_JBEXSH010000988.1:0-3088 GCF_040613555.1 Streptomyces sp. NPDC006265 | reverse complement strand
CTGGGCCCTGGTGGGCGAGCTCTCCCCCGGCCGCCTCGGCGTCCTGCTGGCCCTGCGCCCCGCCCAGCCCTGGCGTCCCGTGGCCGAACGGCTGAGCCGCACCGCGCTGGCTCTGGCCCCGGAGGCGATCGTCGGCGTCGGCTCGGAGGTGGCGGATCTCGCCGACACCGCACGTTCCTTCCGGGAGGCGGCCCGGGTGATAGAGGCCACCCCGCCCGGCCAGGCCCTGCCTGCGGACCGTTCCTTCCACGAGCTGCCGGACATCGACCTGCGCCGGCTGCTGTACGCGCTGCGCGAGGACCCCCGGATCCAGGACTACACGGAACGCCGGCTGAGCCGGCTCGTCCACCACGACACCCGGCACGGCACCGACCTGCTGGCGACCCTGGGCCACTATCTCGACGCCGCCGGCAACAAGACGACGGCGGCCCGTCGCGGCGGTCTGTCCAGGGAGACCATGTACCAGCGCCTGCGCGCCATCGAACGCCTCCTCGACACCGACCTCGAATCCGGCGACCGCCGCACGGAACTCCACGTGGCGCTCACGGCGTTGCGGGTGCTGCGCGCCGACCGGGGAGCGCACCCCCTGTAACGCTTCTCCCGTCCCGTTCCAAGAACAGGTGACAGGCACCCGCCGACGAGAAGGGGACACGCGTGGACGACGCGGAACGGTTACACGGCGCTGCTCGCCGTCACTCCTGGGCCTCGCGGAGCTGCGGGACTTCGGATCGCAGAGTCCTGTGGTCGTGGCCGTCGCGCACGTCACCATGCTCCAGGAGCTGCTGGGGACGCCCAATGTCCTGCTCGTCCTCTGGACGCGTTGCCCCTGTGCGTACTGACCCACCGCCACGTCGAATCGCCGGGCCGGGCCTGGGGCCGCAGGCTGGCCCACCGCTCGGGAGATCACGCGTCGGGGGATCAGGTGTCGAAGTCCACCGTCAGCTCCTCGGACACCGGGAACGACTGGCAGGTGAGGACGTAGCCGGCGTCGACCTCGGACGGTTCGAGGGCGAAATTGCGGCGCATGTCGGCCTTGCCGTCGGTGACCAGGGCGCGGCAGGTGCCGCAGACCCCGCCCTTGCAGGCGAACGGCAGGTCGGGGCGGGTCTGCTGGGCGCCTTCGAGGATGCTCCGTTCGCGGGGCAGGGCCGAGGTGGTGGAGCGGCCGTCCAGGGTGACGGTGACCTGGCTGACGGGGCCGGAGGGGCCGGTCTCCGCGTGCTGGACCTCGCGGACGGGCTCGTCGTCGGCGTAGAAGAGCTCTTGGTGGACGCGGTCGGCGGGCACGTCGAGGCCGGTGAGGACCTGCTGGGCGGCGCGGACCATGCCGTGCGGGCCGCACAGCCACCAGTGATCGGCGGACTCCACGTCGACCAGGGCGTCGACGAGGGCGGAGAGCCGCTCGGCGTCGAGGCGGCCGGAGAGCACCTCGGCCTCGCGGGGCTCGCGGGAGAGGACGTGAGCGAGCTGGAACCGCGTCGGGTAGAGGTCCTTCAGGTCGGCGAGTTCGTCGGCGAACATCACCGTGCCGGTACGGCGGTTGCCGTAGAGGAGGGTGACGCGCGAACGGGAGTCGGCGGCCAGGACGGACTCGGCGATGGAGACCATGGGGGTGATGCCGGAGCCTGCGGCGACCAGGACGTGGTGGCCGTGGGTGGCGAGGTCGGGGGTGAAGGCACCGGTGGGCGCCATCACCTCGACGGTGTCGCCGGGGCGTACGTCGTGCACCAGCCAGGAGGAGAAGAGGCCGCCCGGCACCACCCGCACGCCGATGCGCGGTGCCGTGCCGGCGGGGGCGCAGATCGAGTACGAGCGGCGCTCGTCCCGGCCGTCGATGTCGCGGCGCAGGGTGAGGGACTGGCCGGGGGCGAAGGTGAACTCCTCGGCCAGCTCGGCCGGGATGTCGAAGCTCACGGCTGCCGCGTCCTCGCACAGCGGCTGCACGGCGGCGACCCGCAGGGGGTGGAAGACCGGACGTCGGCGGGCACGCGGGCGTGCCGCCGGGGCGGGGGCCGGCTCCATCAGGTCCTCCATCAGATCTCCTTGACGTACTCGAACGGCTCGCGGCAGGCGAGGCAGCGCCACAGGGACTTGCAGGACGTGGCGCCGAAGCGGGAGGTCTCCTCGGTGTCGGGGTGACCGCAGCGGGGGCAGGGCACCGAGCGGCGGGTCGGCGACAGCACGAGCGGGACCGGGCCGGCGGCGGGCGCGGCGCCGGGCGGGGCGATGCCGTGCTCGGCGAGCTTGCGCCGGCCGGCCGCCGTGATCCAGTCGCTGCTCCAGGGAGGGTCGAGGACCGTGCGGATCTCCACGCGCTCGTACCCCGCCTCGTGCAGCCGGGCGGCCACGCCGGCGCGCATCTCGGCCATCGCCGGGCAGCCCGAGTAGGTCGGGGTCAGGCTGGCGACCACCGTGCCGTCCGGGGCCAGGGTCACCTCGCGCAGCACTCCGAGGTCGGCCAGGGTGAGCATGGGCAGTTCGGGGTCGGGCACCTGTTCGGCGATGTGCCGGGCCCGTCGCGCGTCGAGGAGTGCCGCCGTCACCATGTCGCCTCCGGGTGGGCGCGGGCCACACCCTGCAACTCGGCGAGCAGCGGGGCGAGATGCTCGGTGTGCTCCCCGCTGCGGCCGGAGCCGGGCAGCGGGCGGTAGACGGGCATGGGCAGCCCGGCGGCGTCGGTGACCTGGCGCAGCACGGCGACGACCTCGTCCCGGACGTCGTACGCCGTGAACAGCTCGCCCAGGTAGGGCGCGACCTGTTCCTGTGCCCTGCGCATCCGGCGGTGCGACTCCTCGGTGCCGTCGCCCAGGCGCACGGCCCACTCGGCCGCGTACTGCCGGTGGTACGCCAGCTCCTTCACGCCCTTGGCGGCGATGGCCGCGAGCACCGGGTCGCGGTGTGCGGTGAGCCGCTCGAAGTGCGCGAGGCGCCAGCTGGCGAACACCAGCAGCCGCACGATCGAGAACGCGAAGTCGCCGTTGGGCAGTTCGGCCGGCCCTCGGGGGCGGCGATCTCGGCGGCGACCCGGTCGTAGTGCTTGCGGATGGCCGTCATCGTCGCGTAGAAGATCACCATGCCGAGCAGGGCG
>NZ_JBEXSH010000987.1:0-3091 GCF_040613555.1 Streptomyces sp. NPDC006265 | reverse complement strand
CTACAAACAGATCGTCGACGCGCGCGTTCGTGGCCTGGCTTGCGAAACGCGGGCGGTGGCTGTCGCATTCGGTCCCCGGCCGGGCGGCCCGCGTCACGACCGCGGACGGCGAACTGGAAGCGGACCTGGTGGTTGGTGCGGACGGCGTCCGGTCCGCCGTGCGCGGGGCGCTCTTCCCCGGCCACCCGGGGGCGGTCTACTCCGGCTTCACCACCTGGCGGGTCGTGATCCCCGTCCCCGGCGCCCGGTTCGCCTCGCACGAGACCTGGGGCCGGGGCCGCCTCTGGGGCACCCACCCGCTGAAGGGCGGACGTGTCTACGCCTACGCCGCCGCCCTGACCCCCGCCGGCGGCCGGGCGCCCGACGACGAGAAGTCCGAGTTGCTGCGCCGCTTCGGAGACTGGCACGACCCGATCCCCGCCGTGCTCGCCGCCGCTCGGCCCGAAGACGTCCTGCGTCACGACATCCACCACATCGCCGAACCCCTGCCCGCCTACCACCACGGCCGGGCCGCCCTGCTCGGCGACGCCGCGCACGCCATGCCCCCGAGCCTCGGCCAGGGCGGCAACCAGGCGATCGAGGACGCCGTCGTGCTCGCCCACCACTGTGACGACCTCGACGCCTACACCGCCGCGCGGCTGCCGCGTACGACCGCCATCGCACGCCAGGCCGTGAGGGCGGCACGGCTCAGTCTCATGAGCAGCCGGGCCGGCATCGCCGTGCGCGACACGGCCGTCGCCGCACTGTCGAAGGCCGGGCCCGCCCTGTTCCTGCGCGGCTTCGACGGCATCGCCGACTGGGCGCCCCCGCAGCGGCCGTATGCTTCCGGGCAGACCCCGGCAGGCAACCGTTGAGGAGATCACCCCGTGAAGGTCGGCTGCATCGGACTCGGTGACATCGCGCAGAAGGCCTACCTCCCGGTCCTCGCCTTCCAGCCCGGGGTCGAACTGCACCTGCAGACCCGTACGCCCGCCACGCTCGACCGGGTCGCGGAGCGCCTGCGCATCCTGCCGGAGCGACGGCACAGCACCCTCGACTCCCTGCTCGCGACGGGTCTCGACGCGGCGTTCGTCCACGCACCTACGCTCGTGCACCCGGAGATCGTGACGCGGCTGCTGGAGGCGGGCGTACCGACCTACGTCGACAAGCCACTCGCCTATGAACTCGACGACTCCGCACGGCTGGTGGCGCTCGCGGAGGAGCGGGACGTGAGCCTCGCCGTCGGTTTCAACCGGCGCCACGCCCCCGGCTACACGCAGTGCGCGGACCATCCGCGCGAGCTGATCCTGATGCAGAAGAACCGCATCGGGCTGCCGGAGGAACCCCGCTCGATGATCCTCGACGACTTCATCCACGTCGTCGACACCCTGCGGTTCCTGGTGCCGGGCGAGGTCGACGACGTGACCGTGCGCGCCCGGGTCCGGGACGGGCTGCTGCACCACCTGGTGCTCCAGCTCGCCGGGGACGGCTTCACCGCGCTCGGCGTGATGAACCGGCTCAGCGGTTCCGCCGAGGAGGTCCTCGAGGTGTCCGGGCAGGACACCAAACGGCAGGTGGTCAATCTCGCCGAGGTCGTCGATCACAAGGGGCAGCCGACCGTGCGGCGGCGCGGGGACTGGGTGCCGGTGGCCCGCCAGCGCGGGATCGAGCAGGCGGTGCTCGCGTTCCTTGACGCGGTCCGGGCGGGCAAGGTGCTCAGTGCCCGGGACGCGCTGGAGACCCATGAACTGTGCGAGCGGGTGGTACGCGCGGTTCAGGAGCAGACCGCCTGAGCCGCAGGGTGCGTGCGCCCTCGCCGGCCGCCCACAGGGCGAGGATCACCATGGCCGCATGCACCGTCCAGTCGCCCTGGCGGACGTAGGGCGTGGTGCCGTGGGCGAGGGGGATCTCGTAGACCTGCGCGGTGGAGGCGTCCGTGCCGAGCCGCGATCCGATGCGCTGTCCGTCCGGGCCGTAGACGGCGGAGACGCCCGTCAGGGTCGCGTGCACCATGGGGCGGCCGGTCTCGGCGGCGCGCAGCGCGGCGAGCGACGCGTGCTGCCCGGGCGCCCAGCTGTGCTGGAACGTGGAGGTCGACGACTGGCCGATCAGCACGTCGACGCCCTCCCGTGTGAGATGGCGGGTCATGTCGGGGAAGGCGGTCTCGAAGCACACCAACGGGCCCACGCGCAGCTCGTCCTCGATGTTCATCACGATCGGCTGCGAGCCGCGCCTGCGGTCCTCGCCCGCGGCCTTGCCGACGGAGGTGGCCCAGCCGAACAGGGACCGGGCCGGGATGTACTCGCCGAACGGCACGAGCCGCATCTTGTCGTAGCGCTCGCCGGTCAGGCCGTCGGGCCCGACCAGGACCGAACTCTTGTAGATGCCGGGCTTGTCGGAGCGCCGGGCGTCCACGTTGACCAGGATGCCGGCGCCCGTCGCGCGGGACAGATCCGCCAGCCGCCGGGCGAGGCCGGGCCGGTCCCCGAGGTCGAAGCCGACGCTGCTCTCGCCCCAGACGATCAGGTCGACGTCCTGGCCGGCGAGCCGGCGGGTGAGCTGCTCCTCACGGTCGAACCGGCCGTGCGGGCCGACGACGACGCCCGGCTGCACGACGGCGATCCTGACCTGGCCGTCGACGGCGGGGCGGGGCGAGAAGGCCCAGGCGGCCGAGGTGGCGGCGGCCGTGGCGACCAGACCGGCCACGGCGGGTACCCGGGCCCGGCGGACCGCGACGAGGACCGCGACCGCGACGTTGACGGCCACGAGCAGATAGCTGAGCAGCCACACCCCGCCGACCGAGGCGAGCCGCAGCGCGGGTTCCGCCTGCCACTGGCTGCTGCCGAGCATGCCCCAGGGGCCGCCGAGCCCCTGCCAGGAGCGGACCAGCTCGACGGCCAGCCAGCCCGACGGCAGCACCACAAGCGCCACCGTGACCCGGCCGGGGGAGGGAAGGCCGCCGAGGAGACGGCGCACCAGCCATCCCCACGGGGCCCACAGGGCGCCGAGGAGGGCGGCGAGCACGATCGTGAACACGTGCAGGCTCGGCAGCAGCCAGTGGTGCATGGCCAGCATGAAGCCGAAGCCGCCGCACCAGCCGTCGAGGGCGGCC
>NZ_JBEXSH010000986.1:0-3102 GCF_040613555.1 Streptomyces sp. NPDC006265 | reverse complement strand
CTCGCGCAAAGAGGCGCTGTACTGGGCGCGCAGGTTCCATGACGAGTGGGACGTGCGGTGGCTGGAGGAGCCCGTCAGCTCGGCCGACCTGGAAGCCGGTGCGCCAGACGGCGTAGTCGGCGGGGGCACCCGGGACCAGAACGCCCGCGTCGTCCCGTCCGACGGCCCGCCAGCCGCCGCGCGTGTGCGCCGTGAACGCGGCGCGCACGGAGACGCGGTGCTCCGGCGTGCGGTGAAACGCGGCGGCCCGGACCGTACCCCACGGGTCGAGCGGGGTGACCGGGCTGTCGGAACCGAAGGCGAGCGGGACACCGGCGCGCAGCAGGGCCGCGAAGGGGTTCAGAGCCCGGGCCCGCTCCTTCCCGAGCCGCTGCGCGTACATGCCCTCCCCGCCGCCCCACAGGGCGTCGAAGGCGGGCTGCACGGAGGCGGTGAGGCCGAGTTCGGCGAAGGCGGCGACGCTCTGCGGGGTGAGCATCTCGGCATGCTCGACGCGGTGCCGGGCGGCCCGGATCCTGCCGAGCCCGAGCTTCTCGGCGGCGGCGCGCACGCCCTCCACCACGCCGTCCACGGCCGCGTCGCCGATGGCGTGGAAACCGGCCTGCAGGCCCGCCTCGGTGCACGCCACGACGTGCGCCGCGACCGCGTCGGCGTCCAGGTAGCCGATGCCGTTGTGCCCGGCGTCGGCGTACGGCTGGTGCAGGCAGGCCGTGTGCGAGCCGAGGGCGCCGTCGACGAACAGGTCGCCCGCGGCTCCGGCCGCGCCCAGCTCCCGCGCCTTGGCGACGTCCTGCTCGGCCCAGTAGCCGACGACGCGTGGCCCGTCTTCCGCCGCGGCGAGGTGCAGCAGGCCGGTGAAGTCGTCCTCGGCGGAGATCTCCGGCCCGGCGCACTCGTGGAGCGTGCCGATCCCCAGCGAGAGGGCGTGCGCGAGCGCGGCCCGCTGCGCCTCGGTGCGCTGCTGAGGCGTCACGGCGGCGAACGCGGCGGCCCGCACGGCATGATGGGCGTCGGCGGTGAGCGGACCGTCCTCACGGGTGACATCGGGCACCGCGTCGAGCAGGGCGGTGCTCACGACCGCCGAGTGGACGTCGATCCGGCTGAGGTAGAAAGGCCGGTGCCCGGCGGCCTCGTCGAGCTCGGCCCGTGTCGGGGGCCTGCCTCCGGGCCAGCGGGCGGCGTCCCATCCGTGTCCGAGCAGCACCCGGTCGTCCGGACGGGCGGCGGCGAACTCCCGGACGAGGGCGAGGGCGGCCTCCAGCGTGGGGGCGCCGGAGAGGTCGAGCCCGGTCAGGGACAGGCCCGTGGCCGTCGTGTGCACATGCGCATCGGTGAACGCCGGGGTGACCAGCGCCCCGTCCAGGTCGACCACCTCGTCGACCCCGTCCGCGAAGGCGTCAGCGGCCCCTTCGGACCCGACCCAGGCGATCTGTCCCCGCTCCACGACCATCGCGGTGGCGAAGGGGTCGGCGGGGCTGTGGACCTCTCCACGGCGGAGAAGAACGGTCTTGGGCGGGGCGGTGGACTCACTCATGGAGCACAGTCTCACAGGGCCGTGGGCGACGCCTGAATCAGGGGCGCGGTGAACCGCGCGAACAGTCCCGCACGACCCGTAACCGACAACCGGCCTTCAGATCCGCGGCGGTCGCGCCTCGTACGGCGTGGACAACACCACCGTCGTCCGCGTGGACACCCCGGCCAGCGACCGCAACCGGGCCAGCAGCTCCTCCAGCTCGTGCGGCGTCGCCACCCGCACCTTGAGGATGTAGTTCTCGTCGCCCGCGACGCTGTGGCAGGCCTCGATCTCGGGCACGTCGGCCAGCCGGTCGGCGATGTCGTCCGGCGCGCTGGGATCGAACGGTTTCACCGAGATGAACGCCGTCATCGGCAGCCCCACGGCCTCCGGGTCGACGACCGCGGCATAGCCCCGGATGACACCCCGCTGCTCCAGCCGCCGCACTCGCTGATGCACGGCCGACGTGGACAGCCCCGTGGCCTTGCCCAGGTCGGTGTAGCTTATCCGCCCGTCCTCGACGAGCAGCTGCACGATCTGTCGGTCCAGCTCCTCCATGACGCAAGAACCTACAGTGCGGTTGATCTCCTCGGATACCTGAGCAGCCCAGGTCATGCCCGGTTCGTGATGTGGCCGGAAGCCGACGGTCAGCCGTCCGGGGGACAAACGCACCGCAGTGGACACTCGCACGGGGCATGTGACGAACGCCACAGGCCTCGAACAGTCTCCGTGATGTTCTCGTGATTACCGCCCAGGGGGGACGGGAAGTGCTTGCTGTGGCCGAGGCCGCAGTGCCCGTTACGGCCCAGTCCGAGGGGGAGAACCCAATGCAGAGTCTTAAGCGCCCTGGTCGCACCGCACCCAAGCGGCAGCAGCTCGTCGTCGAGCCCGAGCCGGAGGGTGTCGAACCCGACTCCTTCGACGACGAACTCGACGCCTACGACACGTTCGAGATGTTCCGGGTCGTCTGCCCGGACTGCGCGCAGCCCATCGCCCTGCTGGCGGACGAGGAGGTTCTGCCGGAGCACGCGATGTGCGCCTCACCGTGGAACCCCTTCGGGCTCACGGTCTGCGCCGGGACCGGCCGCATGGCCACGGACGCCCGCCCCGCGGACGAGTCCGCGGAACCGCAGGAGCAGGACACCGCGCTGCTGTTGACGCTCCCTCAGGGGCTCGACTGGCGGACCCAGCCCTTCTCGCACGTCGGCGGCCCGGGCTCACGCCCCATCAGGGTCCCGGTCATGCGCCGCCAGGCGGCCTGAGCGCGGGCTCTTCTCGCCCGCCCGCTCCACTTCCGCAACTGCCCCGCACCACGGCCCGCAGACCGCCGTGGTGCGGTTCAGTGCGCCCGGGGTCGTGCGCGGCACTGAACGAACGCCCGATTCCACCATCCGGTGACCTGCCCGGCTCTGCCGCGTTGCCCTGGTATGACCCCCACCTCTTCAGCGACCGGGCGTCAGCGCCTCCTGTACGTCCCACCGCCCGCGGAATCGGTTTGTCGCCCGTCTGCTGGGAGTGCCGATGCCGGGCGTCCCCGACAGCGACGAGCCCTATGTGCTGGTGGCCCGTGACCTCGCGCCTGCCGACAC
>NZ_JBEXSH010000985.1:0-3104 GCF_040613555.1 Streptomyces sp. NPDC006265 | reverse complement strand
GTCATCGTCATCGGCGCGGGTTTCGCCGGCATCACCGCGGCCCGCGAACTGCGCGCCCGCGGCAAGCGGGTACTCGTCCTGGAGGCCCGCGACCGCATCGGCGGCCGCACCTGGACGGACACCTACGGCGGTCAGCTGATCGAGCGCGGCGGGACCTGGGTCGAGCCGACCCAGCCCTACCTCGGCGCCGAACTCACGCGCTACAAGCTGGCGCTGGAGGAAGACGAGCCGATCTCGACCACGTGGCTGCCGACGCCGGCCGGCCCGCGGCAGTTCACGCCCGAGGACGGCTTCGGCCGGATGGGCGCCGTCTTCGAACGCATGTTCGATGGTACGCGGACGTACTTCGAGAAGCCCTTCCAGCCCCTGCACCGGGCCGACCTGCTGCAGAGCCTGGACAAGCTGACGCTGCGCGACCGCCTGACCCAGCTCGCCCTCACGCCCGAGGAGGAACTCCTCGTCAACGGGCAGACGGCGGTCTACGCGGGCGGCTCGAGCACGGCCGGCGCCTTCACCATGTTCGCCCACTGGTGGGCCCTGGCCGGTCACACCAACGCGGGCTGGAACGACACCATGCGCTGGCGCATCGCCAAGGGCACCAAGGCCCTGCTCCAGGCGATGATCAACGAGGCCAAGCCGACGATCAAGCTCAGCTCGCCGGTCGCCTCGGTGAACGACACCGGATCACTGGTGTACGTCACCACCACCTCCGGCACCCGCTACAGCGCCACCGCGGTCGTCGTCGCGATGCCGGTCAACGCCCTGAGCACCGTCAAGTTCAGCCCGTCCCTGCCCGCAGCGCTCACCACCGCGACCAGCCAGGGCATCGCCGTGGCGAACGCGGTCAAGCTGTGGATCCACGCCCGCAAGGGACCCGGCCGGGTCTACGGCCAGGGCGCAGAGGGCGGCTCGCGGATCCCCATGCTGCTGCCGTTCAAGGAAACGTCCGAAGGCATGCTCTACGTCGCCTTCAGCACCGACCCCAAGCTCGACCCGACCAACACCGCCCAGGTGAAGAAGGCCGTGCAGCAGCTCGGCGTGAACCTGGACGTCATCGGCGTCACGGCGCACGACTGGGGCCGCGACCCATACGCGCGCGGCGGCTGGGCGTTCCGCAAGCCGAAGCAGCTCACCACGCTCTACCCGGAGGTCACCTACACCAGCGGGCGGCTCTCCTTCGCCAGCGGCGACATAGCCAACGGCTGGAGCGGCTACATCGACGGCGCCATCGAGTCCGGTCTGCGTGCCGCCCGGCAGGCAGCGGGCGAGGAATGACCACCGAGGCATCACCCACCCACCCCCCGGAAGGGAACCGCATCCCCATGTCAGCCACGTCCTTCACCGTCCCGTTCGACCCGGAACGCCCCGACCTCACCGCCGACACCGACATCCAGAACGAGATCTTCATCCAGGTCTTCAACTCGGGTGACGGCGAGCTGTTCAACCGCCTCTACCTCGACGACTCCGTCTCGAACTTCTCCGGCGAGCCCCTGACCGGCGCCGACCGGCTGGCGTTCTTCAAGGAGTTCCTGGCCTCGAAGCCGACCCTCAAGGCGAGCGTCACCCACTCGTACGTGGCCAAAGACGTGGCGCTGATCGGGGTCGAGTACTCCATCGACACCACCGGCCCCGACGGGGAGCCGGTCCTGCTGGAGGGCGTCTGCACCGATGTGCTCCGCAAGACCGAGGACGGCCGCTGGCTGATGGCCATCGACCGGCCGGTGGCCGCGACCGGCCTCGTCGCCGACTAGTGCGAGAGGGAACCCCCCTGGTGCGCCGGGGGGGGGGCTCCGCCGTGCCGGAAAGACCCCAGATGGCCCGACGAGAGACGGAGAGACAGTGACCGACCAGAAGGAACTGGCGTCCGTACTGGACGCCGTACGCGATGCCGTCCCCACGTTGCGCGCGAACGGCGCGGACGCGGAGGAGCGGCGGTGGATACCCGACGAGAACATGCGGCTGCTGGAGAAGGCGGGGGTGTTCCGCGCGGCGGTGCCCCGCGCCCACGGCGGGCTCGACCTCGGTGTGGCCGACCAGTTCAAGGTCATCGCCGAGGTCGCGCGCGGCTGCCCGTCCACCGGCTGGCTGACCATGGTCTGGCTCACCAGTACCTGGTGCGCCTCCCTCTACCCCGACCGGGCACAGAAGGAGGTGTTCGAAGGCGGGAACACCCGGGTGTCCATCGTCTTCGCCCCGACCGGCACCCTCGCCCCCGTCGACGGCGGCTACCGCCTGAACGGCACATGGCGCTACAACTCCGGTGTCCGGGGCGCCGACTGGGACCTGCTCGCCGCGATGGTGGAGCGCCCCGACGGGACCCGCGAGGAACTCGTCGCGCTGGTCCCGGTCTCCGAGCTGGAGGTCACCGACGACTGGCACGTCAGCGCGGGAGCCGCCACCGGCAGCTGCAGCACCACCGCCGAGGACGTGTTCGTGCCCGCCCACCGGGTGGTCTCCCTGGAGGAGGCCATGGTCAGCGCGACCGGCGACCGCGAGAACACCGGCGCCACCGGCCGCAACTACGGTCTGCTCGGGTACGTCCTGTCCGGCGTCGCCGCCGCCTTCACCGGCATCGCGCGCGGCGCGTACGAGCTGTTCCTCGAGCGCCTCCCCGGCCGCGGCATCACCTACACCGACTGGACCGACCAGAAGCTGCACCCGCTCACGCAGATCCAGGTCGCCACGGCCGCCAACAAGATCGACGCTGCCGAAGGCCTGGCCGACCTGTGGCTGGAGGTCCTGCAGACCCGGGCCGACGTCGGCGAGCAGCCCACCGACGAGCAGAAGGCCGTGATCCGCGGCCGGACGGCGTACGCGGCGCAGCTCGCCAAGGAGGCCGTCGAGCTGCTGTACGCGGCGAGCGGCGGCTCGGTCATCCGGCGCGAGGTCGCCCTGCAGCGGTTCCACCGCGACATCCAGGGCTTCGCGCTGCACGCCCTCATCCAGCGGGACGCCAACCTGGAGGTCCAGGGGCGGGTCCTGGTCGGTATGGACCCGGGTACGTACTTCCTGTGACGGCCGGCTCCCTGGCCACCGCACCCGTCGAGGGCCTGTCGATCCGCAACCAGCTCCCCGGTACGGTCACGGACCTCGCCGCCGGCGAC
>NZ_JBEXSH010000984.1:0-3108 GCF_040613555.1 Streptomyces sp. NPDC006265 | reverse complement strand
GTCGTCATGATCGAGGCGTACCGGCAGCTGGCCGAGAGCTGCGACTATCCGCTGCACCTGGGCGTGACGGAGGCCGGGCCTGCCCAAGGCCTCGCCGAGCAGGTCGTCGCTGTCGGGGAAGGCGCGGCTCTCGGGCACCAGGAGGCTGGTGCCGCTGCCGACGGGGCCGGGCGGGGTCCAGCGGCCGTAGCGTCCGGGGGCGCCGCCGCGTCGCTGCCAGCCGTGCCGGTGCAGCAGGGCGCTCAGCACGGCCGGGTCGACGTCGACGGGCGCGGGCGGCGAGCCGCTCCAGGTGGGGTCGGCGGGGTGCGGCCGGACCTGCCTCAGTGGCTCCTCGGTCGGACGGTGCGTCACGGTTTCCCTCCCGTCCCGACCCGCGTCATGATCTCGCAGAGGGCCCGGTCGTCGAAGATGCGTGAGGTCGGTATCCGCACGGTGGTGCGGCGGCGGCCGGTGATCGGTTGTCCGGCGAGGTTGGTCCAGTAGCAGCAGTGCCTGAGGTCGAGCCGGTCGTGGCCGGCGCGCAGCCAGTCGTCCTGGGAGCGCGGCACCAGCATCACCACCAGGATCTTGTGCACCGACACGGGTGTGCGGGCGAGCTTCGCCAGGTGGTCGTTGTCGAGTGTGAAGGAGAAGGTAAGGCCGGGTGGGTTGGGCGGCACCTGGTAGGTGGCCTTGAGCTGCACCTTGATGGTGACCTCGTCGTCGACCGTGTGCCCGGGGGCGCTGTGGCTGACGTGCCAGTCGATGCCGTTGTCGGGAAAGGGCTGGGACAGCGAGCAGCCGGCCCCCGCCGCGACGGCGTGCAGATAGCCGACCTGCAGTGTCTCCATGCAGGCGGTGGTGGCGAGAGTGCCGCGAGAGGGAGCCGTGCACTCGGGCAGCAGCCCGCCCCGTTCGGGCTGCGCTATGGCCATGGCCAACAGCCTTCCAGAACAAGTGATTCCCCACTGCGGGCCGCTGAACTGCAGCGACCCGTACTCCTGTTGTCTCCTTCCGGCGTACGGCGCAAACAGCCCGGGTATCACCGAATCGGGCAGCGGACGGTACGTCAACTGCCGAAGGAGAACGAGGGGTTGTGTGGCTATGACGACGTGCTGGTACGAGGGGCCGCTGGCCGCCTTCGACACGGAGACGACGGGCGTCGACGTCGAGACCGACCGGATCGTGTCGGCCGCCGTCGTCGTCCAGGACGCACCGGGCGTGCGGCCGCGGGTGAGCCGTTGGCTGGTGAACCCGGGAGTGCCGGTGCCCGCCGAGGCGACGGCGGTGCACGGGCTGACGGAGGAGCACCTGCAGTGCAACGGCCGGTGGCCGGCGCCGGTGATGTACGAGATAGCGCAGGCGCTGGCCGAGCAGGCACACGCCGGGCGCCCGGTCGTGGTGATGAACGCGCCGTTCGATCTGACCCTGCTGGACCGGGAGTTGCGCCGTCATCGCGCCTCGGCGCTCGGGCGCTGGTTCGAGTCGGCGCCGTTGGCCGTGCTGGACCCGCGGGTCCTGGACAAGCATCTGGACCGCTACCGCAAGGGCCGCCGCACCCTGACCGACCTGTGTGAGCACTACGGCGTCTCCCTGGAGGGCGCGCACGACGCGGCGGCCGACGCCGTGGCGGCGCTGGAGGTCACGCGGGCGGTGGGCCGCCGGTTCGCGTCCCGGCTGGAGCGCCTCGCCCCGGGTGAGCTGCACACCCTGCAGGCGGTGTGGCACGCCGCGCAGGCGCGGGGTCTGCAGGCGTGGTTCGCGCGCAGCGGTGTGGACGAGGCGGTCGACCCGGCGTGGCCGCTGCGTCCGGATCTGCCGGCGGCGGCCTGAGCACCTGGCACGGGACCCGCGAGGGCATGAAAAAACCGGTCCGTCTGCGACGGACCGGCTGTTTCCGGTGGGCGATACTGGGTTCGAACCAGTGACCTCTTCGGTGTGAACGAAGCGCTCTCCCACTGAGCTAATCGCCCGGGAACGCACTGAACCATACAGGTCCGGGCGCGCTTCCTTCAAACCGCGCGGAGGTGCCTGAGGAGTCCGCGCCGCCCGGAGCGCATCATCAGCGCGTGGTTGGCGCGGAAGACGGGCCGTCCGGGTACGGCGAGCCGTCGCAGCAACAGCTTGTGCACGCTGACGACCTGGTCGTACCGGGCGAGACTGCCCGTCCCGCGCGGCGTGACCGTCCAGCGTGCCCAGCCCTCGATGTCCCCGGACAGGGTGGTCTCCAGTACACCGGCGGCACGATCGCGCCGCACCTCGCGCGCCGTGAAGGTCATGTCGTACGGCAGGACGGAGCGGATGTGGATCACCCCGGTGGTGTCGTCGAGCCGGGTCACCTCGCGGACCTGGCGCCACCAGCGCGGGTAGTCCTCGGGGCGTTCCAGCACGTCGTACACGGTGGCGGGGGGCGCGGGCAGGTGCCACACACTGCGGAAGCGGTAATGGTTCCAGTCCATCCCGGCAGTCTGCCCACTCGCGGCACGGACGGTCTGAGTACGCGCCTGAGTACCCGCACTCATGCCCTGCCGGGTGACGCGGACCACACTGCGATCCATGACCCACCTTCCGCCTCCGGCCGAGGAATTGCGGCTCCTCGATGCCGAACTCTGGCAACTGGACGCCCGACGTTCCCAGTTGCTGACCCGTCGCGCCTGGCTGGTCGCGGCCCTGCAGCAGACGCAGCAGCAGTCACGGGCCCAGGCCTCGACGCGGCCGCCTGCCACCGCACCGCCGCGCCCCGAGACGGCGGCGCCCAGCGTGCAGAACGTGCTGCTGGTCCTCGGCGGTGTCCTGCTCACGCTCGCGGCGGCGGTGTTCACACTGGTCAGCTGGGGGCAGATGGGGATCGCCGGGCGCGCCCTGGTGCTCGGCGCGGTCACGCTGGCCACGCTCGCCGCACCCGTGGCCCTGCTGAAGCGAGGGCTGCGGTCGACGGCCGAGTCCGTAGCGGGCCTCGGACTCGCCCTGACCGTCCTGGACGCCTACGCGCTGCATGCGGCGGCTCTCTCCGGGACGGACGGGACCGGCTACGCGGCCGCGGCGTCGGCGGTGCTGGCGGCGACCTGGTCGGCGTACGGCCTGCGGCCGGCCACGGCCGCGCTGCGCCTGCCCCTGCCGTCCGCC
>NZ_JBEXSH010000983.1:0-3109 GCF_040613555.1 Streptomyces sp. NPDC006265 | reverse complement strand
GTTCCCTCCGTCCGACGCCGGTCGAATGGATGAAACGTACACTTCGCAGCCGCTTTCCGGCCACCTAAGGTCAGTCCTCGTCACCCGCCGGCGGCACCGACCGAAGGAGGCCCCATCGGCGCCGCTGGTCTGGAAGCGGGGCACGGTCCACGCCACCCCCGCCACCGCCGCCGCCGTCCTCGCCGCCTGGCGCGAGCGGCTCGGTGGACGGTCTCCCGAACTCGCGTCCGAACCGGTGGCGGCTCCCCAGTAGAGTCGTAGTACAAGCAGTGCATAGCAGTACACACGCGATGAAGCGTAGGAAAGAGAGCATTTCTTCATGAGCAGCAACGAGACTCCGCGCGGGCCCGTCGACTCCTCCCGCGTTCCGCGGTACGCGGGACCGGCGACCTTCGCCCGGCTGCCCCGGCTGGACGAGGTCGGCCGGGCCGATGTCGCGGTCGTGGGCGTGCCGTTCGACTCGGGCGTCTCGTACCGGCCGGGCGCCCGCTTCGGCGGCAACGCGATCCGTGAGGCGTCCCGGCTGCTGCGCCCCTACAACCCGGCGCAGGACGCCTCCCCGTTCGCCCTCGCCCAGGTCGCGGACGGCGGCGACATCGCCGTGAACCCGTTCAACATCAACGAGGCCGTGGAGACCGTCGAGGCCGCCGCCGACGACCTGCTCGGCACCGGCGCCCGCCTGATGACCCTCGGCGGCGACCACACCATCGCACTGCCCCTGCTGCGCTCGGTCGCGAAGAAGCACGGCCCCATCGCCCTGCTGCACTTCGACGCCCACCTCGACACCTGGGACACCTACTTCGGCGCCGAGTACACGCACGGCACCCCGTTCCGCCGCGCGGTCGAGGAGGGCATCCTCGACACCGAGGCGCTCTCCCACGTCGGCACCCGCGGCCCGCTCTACGGCAAGCAGGACCTGACCGACGACGAGAAGATGGGCTTCGGCATCGTCACCTCCGCCGACGTCTACCGGCGCGGCGCCGACGAGGTCGCCGACCAGCTCCGCCAGCGCATCGGCGACCGGCCGCTGTACATCTCCATCGACATCGACTGCCTCGACCCGGCCCACGCCCCCGGCACCGGCACGCCCGAGGCCGGCGGTATGACCTCGCGCGAACTGCTGGAGATCCTGCGCGGCCTGGCATCCTGCAACCTGGTGTCGGCCGACGTCGTCGAGGTGGCCCCCGCGTACGACCACGCGGAGATCACGTCGGTGGCCGCGTCCCACACCGCGTACGAACTGACCACGATCATGTCGCGCCAGATCGCCGCGGCCCGGAAGGACTCGGAAGCGAAGTGACTCACGACCACGACCTGGTGCTCCGCCCCACGCCCGCCCAGACGGAGGCCGCCCTCAATCCTCCTCCCGGCCGGGGCGGCGGAGACCTGGTCGTGGAGACGCTGGCCGGGCTGGGCGCGACGACCGTCTTCGGTCTGCCCGGCCAGCACGCCCTGGGCATGTTCGACGCGCTGCGCCGCTCGGACCTCAGGTACATCGGCCTGCGGGTGGAGAACAACGCCGGGTTCGCGGCGGACGCGTACGGCCGGATCACCGGTGAGGCCGCGCCGCTGCTGGTGTCGACCGGCCCGGGAGCCCTGACCTCCCTGGCCGCTCTCCAGGAGGCGGCGGCGGCCTCCGCGCCCGTGCTGGCGATCAGCAGCCAGGTCCCGACGGCGGGTCTGGGCGGCGGCCGGCGCGGCTACCTCCACGAACTCCCCGACCAGGCCGCCTCGTTCCGGGGCGTGGTCAAGTCCGTCCACACCGTCCGCACTCAGTCCCAGATCCCCTCCGCGATCGAGGCCGCCTGGAAGTCGGCGCTGTCGGCCCTGCACGGACCGGTGTGGGTGGAGATCCCGCAGGACGTGCTGCTCGCCGAAACGGCGATCCCGGTCGTGACGGGCGGCGACGCCTTCCCCGAGGAACTGCCGCCGCGCCCCGAACTGACCGCCGTGGCCGCCGACCTGCTGTCGAAGGCGGTCCGTCCGGCGATCATCGCGGGCGGGGGAGTGGTCCGGGCGGACGCCTCCGGCAAGCTGAAGCAGCTGGCGGAGCGGCTCCGGGCGCCGGTCGTCACCACCCCCGGCGGCAAGGGCGCGTTCCCCTGGAAGCACCCGCTGTCACTCCAGTCCTGGATCGAGGACCGGCACACCACCGACTTCCTGGAGGACGCCGACGTCCTCCTGGTCGTCGGCTCGGGCCTCGGCGAACTCTCCTCGAACTACCACACGTTCAAGCCGCGCGGCCGGGTCGTCCAGATCGAGGCCGACCTCGGCAAGCTGGAGTCCAACCACCCGGCACTGGGCATCCACGCGGACGCCCGGCTGGCGTTGCAGGCGCTGCTGGAGACGGTGTCCGAACGGCAGGACCCGGGAGCCGAGGAACGCGTACGGGAGGTGCTCGCGAAGGTCGCCGACCGCATCGCCGCCCAGGAACTCACCCTGGAGCAGGACGTGCTGGCGTCCGTCCGCAAGGCCCTCCCCGCGAGCTCCCCGTCCTTCTGGGACATGACGATCCTCGCGTACTGGGCCTGGTCGGCCTTCGACGCCAAGGGCCCCAACCACATGCACTCCGCCCAGGGCGCGGGCGGCCTCGGCTACGCCTTCCCGGCGGCACTGGGCGCGGCGGCGGCCGACCCGACCCGGCCGGTCCTCGCCGTCTCCGGCGACGGCGGGGCCCTGTACTCCATCGCCGAGCTGGCGACGGCCCGCCAGTACGACCTGAACGTCACCTGGCTGATCGTGGACGACGGCGGTTACGGCATCCTGCGCGAGTACATGAACGACGCGTTCGGCGCGGCGACCGCGACGGAACTGACCCGGCCCGACTACGTGGCCCTCGCGGAGTCCTTCGGCGTCCCCGGGGTGCGGACGACCCCGGAGACGCTGGAGCAGGACCTCGCCAAGGCGCTTGCCGCGCCCGGGCCCTCGGTGGTCCTGCTCCCGGCCGTGCTGCGGATGTTCGCGCCGACGCACCTGGGGTGAGCGCCGGCCGGACAGGTCCCAGGGCCTGTCCGGACCTAGTGCCGCGGCAGGCAACGTTTGCCCGTTGAGGAGCGGCGTTTGGTGCGTGCTCTCGGCGTGCCGGCCGGAAGTCCTCGTACTGGACGTA
>NZ_JBEXSH010000982.1:0-3114 GCF_040613555.1 Streptomyces sp. NPDC006265 | reverse complement strand
GTTGGCGATCCCGAAGCGGTCTTGGAGTTCCCGCGCGGAGGGAAGCCGCCCGCCCGGTTCGAAGCTGCCGGACCGGATCTCCTCCCTGAGCAGGTCTGCCGTACGGACGTAGGGGGGTCTGGGGTCGTGTTCCTCGTCGATCACGTCGTTGGGGACAGGGGAGGAGTCCGTCCGGGCCGCCAACGGAAGGCCGGGAGGTGTGCTGCTGACGTAGCTGCCCCGCCCGAGCACGGAGTAGACCATGCCTTCCTGCTTCAAGACCCTCAGGGCGTTTTGCACCGTCGAGCTGGAGACTCCGAAGCGCGCCTGAAGTACCCGCGCCGACGGCAGTCGGCTCCCGGGCGCATACTCCCCGGTCTGGATCCCGGCGCGCAGCACCTCGGCCGCCTGGAGGTAGGGCGGCCTCGAATCGTCTTCCAGCGGCAATGTCATGCGCGTAACCGTACGCAGCGCCATCTTCCGCTCCAGGCTGTGGGCTGGCCGCCGCGACCATCTGGCCAGGGAAAACAGGTCGAATACTTGTGCCCTTTCCCGGAATCTCGGGTTACGGTTCGTACCTGTAAGAGCACGAAGGGGGACATCATGGAGGCCACAACGTCTCGGTACGTCGGGCGCCCTCCGGGCATCGTGACCCGGGAGGACGGGCTGACCGACCGGCAGCACAGGATCGTCGACGCCATCCGGTCCAGCATCAGGGACCGCGGATACCCGCCGTCGATGCGGGAGCTGGGCCAAGCCGCCGGGCTCTCCAGCACCTCGTCCGTCGCGCATCAGATCGGCGCTCTGGTGAAGAAGGGCGTCCTGCGACAGGACCCGAAGCGCCCTCGCGCCTACGTCCCCACCACGACCGTCGGCCCCGAGGGCGACTTCCTCGGGGAAACGGGCCCCGAAGACGCGGTGTCCGACTCCTCGGTGGTCCACACCCCCCTCGTCGGCCGCATCGCCGCCGGCGTTCCCATCACCGCCGACGAGCAGGTCGAGGATGTGCTCGCACTGCCGAGGCAACTCGTCGGCAGCGGGCAGATGTTCGCGCTCACGGTCAGCGGCGAGTCGATGATCAAGGCGCACATCATGGACGGCGACACGGTCGCCGTCAGGGTGCAGCCGGACGCCGAGAACGGCGAGATCGTCGCCGCCATGATCGACGGCGAGGCGACGGTCAAGCGGCTCAAGCGGGAGGGCTCGACGGTGTGGCTCATGCCGGAGAACGACGCCTTCGAGCCCATCTTCGGCGACGCGGCGTCCATCCTCGGCAAGGTCGTGGCGGTCATGCGCAGCGTGTGAGCACCGCCGGCCGGGGATTTCGGCGGGCCGGAAGCCGTGACTGCTGTGGTTGATTCATTTTGGGATCGGAGAAGCATGAGCGACGAAGCAACGCCGGACGTGACGTGGGAAGAGATCGCGGACAGCTGGCGGCTGGACGAACTTCTCGAAGGCCGCATGCGGCCCACCACGAGCGACGACGTGCTGACGCTGATGACGATCGGGGCACTGCGCGGACGGCCGCCGCTGAGTGAGGCCGCGCGGCGCAAGGCCCTCGACGTCATGATGGCGGCGACTGACGGCGGCGCGGGGGCCGAAGAGGACCAGACACCGCGGGATCCTGCCCGTATCGAGCAGACGCGTCAGGCCGCGCTGCGTGCCTTCGAACAGGCCCAGCAGCAACGCGAGGAGTGACCAAGCCCAGGCGGCTCGCCGCAGAGCCGCCGCAGGGCGCGGACAGGAGTGCCTTCGAACCGAGCGCCATCGTTGACCAGGGCATGAGCGTTCGGAACCTCCTCGACACGGCCTTCGCACAGCCGGCCGCCCCGGCTACGCGTGACAGCGGCCTCACCTTCACCGCCCTGACCTCGGGCGCCTGGAAGGAGTTCCTTCTCGGTCCCGGCGCTGGGCCCGACAGACCGGGATCCTGGGACGAGCAGCTGGCGGTGTTGTGGAAGCGGGTGGTCGCGGAGTGCGGAGAGGCACAGCGACTCGCGGACGAGCACGACATCGACTGGGAACTGGCTCCTCACGAGTCCAAGGCAGTCCTCGCGCTGTGCGGGCCGGACGACGTCGTCATCGACGTCGCCGCGGCCGCACTGGCGACCCAGCGGGAGCAGTGGGAGCTCGAGCGGCGCTTCGCCCGGATCCATCGCCGCCTGCCCTCGGACCTGTCCGGCCTGGTGCCCGCGGACGTCGGCGCGCTGCGGTCCGGTCTGCTGGACGAGCAGGACTTCCTCGCCAGCACCTACGCCGTGCAGCAGAACCGAGCCGTGCGGTGGCTGCGCGCCCTGACCGGCACCGCGGCCTACCTGGCCGCCGCGCACATGGTCCCGGCCCCGCTCGCCCTGGACGTGGTCACCACCGCCCCGCTGGACGAACCGACCCGGGACGCTCTGCGGCTGCCGGCCCCCTGGTCGCTCATCACGCACGACGCCGTCCCCCTGCGCGCGGCCCAAGCCGACGACGACGAGCTCGCCGCGCTCATCGAGGACGGCGTGTGCGTGGGACCGGAGCCAGTCATCCTCGGCGGCCTGCTCGCCTCCCAGCCCGACGGCCGGCTCGACACGACGTCCGGGTTCCTGCTCATCTCCTCCCTCGACGCGACGGGGAAGCGGTGCCAGGTGCTGCAGCCGACCGCGTACGGCGACCACGGCGGCGGCCGCGTGCTGTACGGGTACGCCGCGCAGTTGGCGTTCGCCCGGTGGAGGCAGCCGCCCGTTCTCCCGGACCCCGGGCCGCGCCCCACGTCGCGCAGCGCCCTGGGCAGGATCGCCACGAGCGAGGCCGGGCAGGCCGGCGGGTTCCATGGGGTCCGTGTCCTGGACTTCACCCCACCACCCGAGGGACCGCCCGAGGAGCGCACGGCGCAGGGCGGCTCCCGGGGGCCACTCGGGTTCGGCACGTGGCGGCGAGCGCACTGGAAGCCCGGAGTGCGGATCGGGATCCGCGACAGCGACGGGCGGCTCGTCGGGCCGGTCTACAAGGCCAGCGCGGTCGAGGGCGTCACCTTCACCCGTGAGCGCCGGTTCTTCCCTCGCGCGCGGGTCCGCCCCGACCTCCCCCTCGCGCCCACGATCCCGGTCTACCGGATCCCGAACCCCGGCACTGCGAGCCGGTGACCTCCATGTG
>NZ_JBEXSH010000981.1:0-3125 GCF_040613555.1 Streptomyces sp. NPDC006265 | reverse complement strand
GGGCGGTGCCAGGGGTGCGAAGCCGGTTCATCAGCCGTTCGGCGACCGTGGGCGCCAGCGTGGTGCGTCCGGCTGCTGCGGTGCGTACGGCGGCGGCCAGATCCTCGGGTGGGGCGTCTTTGAGAAGGTAGCCGGTGGCGCCGGCTTCGATGGCGGGCAGGGTGTCGGCGTCGGAGTCGTAGGTGGTGACGACCAGCACCCTGGGGGCTCCGGGCCGGGCGGTGATCCGGGCGGTGGCCTCGGCGCCGCCCATGCCCTTGCCGAATTGCAGGTCCATGAGGACGACGTCGATGTCGCCCTCGGCGGCGCGGAGGATGGCGTCCTCGGCGGTGGCGGCTTCGGCCATGACGACGAGGCCGGGCTCGGTTTCCAGCACGGCGCGCAGTCCGGCCCGTACGACGGGGTGGTCGTCGGCCAGGAGCAGGCGGATGGGGGTGTCGGTCACGGGCGGGCCTCGGGCTCGGTCTCAGCTGGCGGGGTGAGGGACAGTCGGGCGGACAGGGAGGTGCCGTGGCCGGGGGCGGATTCGACGGTAAGGGTGCCTCCAAGGGCCTGGGCGCGGGCCCGCATAACAGCCAGCCCGAACCCGCCGGCCTCGAGGTCGGGGGCGGGCAGGCGGGTGGGGTCGAAACCGCGTCCGTCGTCGACGACGTCGAGGGCAATGCGGTCGCCGAGGTAGCTGAGGGTGACGTCGGCGGTGATGGCCTGGGCGTGGCGGACGGTGTTGGCCAGGGCGGACTGGGCGATGCGCAGCAGCGCGACCTCGTGCGCGGTGGCGAGCGGCGCCGGGTCGCCGGTGAGGTGGAAGCGTACGGTGAGCCGGTGCCGGGCGGACGTGGTGGTGCACAGACGTTGCAGGGCACCGGCCAGGGTCGTGCCTTCCAGCGTGGGCGGGGTGAGGGCGGCGACGAAGCGGCGGGCCTCGGCGAGGTTGTCGACGGCGGCCTGCCGTGCCTGCTCAACGTAGCGGGCCGCGTTCTGCTGTGTGTGGGGAAGAGCTCGTTCGGCGGCGCGCAGCAGCAGCTGGATGCTGGAGAGGCCCTGGGCGAGGGTGTCGTGGATCTCACGGGCCAGGCGGTCGCGTTCGGCCAGCACACCGGCGGTGTGCTGCGCGGCGGCCAGGTCGGCGCGGGTGACCGTGAGTTCCTCGATCAGTTGGCGGCGGTGTTCGCTCTCCCGGTACAGAGCCTGGTACCCCCACACCACGGTGACCGCCACGGCGGCGCCGAGCGCGGGCCCGATGGCCATGGCGGGACTGAAGGAGTGCTGGTGGGCGGCGAAGCCCGCGATGGCCGCGGCGGCGGTGGCGGCCACCGCCGCCCATCCGACGCGGGGCAGCAGGTGCAGCTGGAGGAAATACAGCGGGAAGGCCACCCACACGGCGTCGGGGGACAGGGCCAGCAACACCAGCCAGCAGGCGCCCACGGCGGCCAGCCATAGCGCGGCGGCCCGCCGCGAGCGGCGTACGCCCGGCAGTACGGGCCCGACCGCGTACACCAGGCCGCACGCCGCCGCCGCGGCGACGATCAATCCGGCGTAGGGCCGGTCGCCGGTCACGGCCCGGCCGACGGCCAGGGCGAGCAGGCCGATGACCAGCAGGTGCAGGCACCAGGCCAGGGCCCGGGTGGTCGGGGTCAGCGCAGGGGCAGCGGCGGGGGCAGCGGTGTTCACAGTGCGTCCCAGGTTACGGAGGCCGACGCCCCGGGGCCTCCATCGAAAGTTGGAACCCTGTGCCGTCTTTCGGCCCCCGAAGTGCCGTCCTGCGCCAGACGCGCACACAGGGGGCCGGCCGCGACGGTGGAGGCATACGCTTCCACCGCTGGAAAGGACTGACCACGGCCGTGTTTGTCGCCTGGAGAGACCTGAAGTTCGCCAAGGGGCGCTTCGCCCTGATGGGGCTCGTCATCGTGCTGATCACCCTGCTGGTCGGGCTGCTGTCCGGGCTGACGGCCGGACTGGGCCGGCAGAACATCTCGGCGATCACGGGACTGCCCGCCGACAAGATCGCTTTCCAGGCCCCCAGCGGCGTGCAGAACCTGTCGTACTCCAACTCCACCGTCACCCAGCGGCAGTGGCAGCAATGGTCCAAGGCGCCCGGCGTCGAGAGGGCAGAACCACTGGGGATCACCACGACCAGGGCCAACGCCGGGGACAAGCACACCGCTGTCTCCGCCTTCGGCATCCATCCCGGCTCCCGGCTCGCCCCGGACACGTCGAGGGCGGGACCGGTGAAGGCGACGAAGACGCGTCCGTCGGGCAGCTGCTTCTGCGGGATCAGCAGCAGGATGGGGGCGCCCTCGGGGGCCTGGGCGGACACCGCCTCGCAGGTGCCGCGCACGCGCAGCCACAGCTTGGTGGCGTGCGGGACGCCGAGGCCCTCGCGGGCGGCGTCGGCGTACACCTTGGGCAGGCCCGGCTCGAAGGTCAGCGTGGACCACATGTTGACGGGCGTGGCGAGGACGACCACCGGGGCCTGGTGGACCCGGCCGCCGCGGACCTCGACGTGGGTGAGTCCGCCGCGCTCGCGGATCGCGGTGACCGGCGAGTTGAGGCTGACGGTCGCGCCGGACTCGCGCAGCATCCGCTCCAGGATGGAGATCATGCCGCCCTGGGGCAGCTCGCTCATCACCGAGAGGAACGTGTCGTAGGTGCCGCCGGCGAGCTGGTACCACTGGGCGAGGCCGGTGAGGGAGCCGGTGCGGTTGCCGCCGGCGAACACCGAGGTGGCGCCGCTCACCCAGTCGTGGTCGACGCCGGTCAGCTGGAGCTGGGCGATGCGGTCGGCGAGCGAGAGGCGGTCCACGGACGCCAGCAGGTCCTTGCGGTGGAGGGGCTCGTAGGGCCTCTCGAAGTACTGCTCGGAGCCCGCGTAGAAGTCCGCGAAGAGGCTGTTGAGGCGGGCGCCCGCCTCCTGCGGGGAGTGGCTGGCGTACCCGTCGGGTCCGGGCATGACCATGCGGGTGGCGTGGACGTCCGCGGTGGTGGTCAGCGAGTAGCGCTTCAGTTCGCGGGCCACGAGGTCCTGGCCGGGGCCGAACCAGCCGCCGCCCAGTTCGATGGGCTGCCCGGCCAGTGTGCCGGGTTCGATCCGGCCGCCGATCCGGCCGCGGGCCTCCAGGTCCAGC
>NZ_JBEXSH010000980.1:0-3129 GCF_040613555.1 Streptomyces sp. NPDC006265 | reverse complement strand
CCTTGGCCGACGCGACCGCGGGGAGTGACCGATAAATGACCACCACTGTTGAGCCGAGCCGGGGCGGCGGTCTGTCGTCTCACCGGATCAGGACGCCGCCCCGATCACCTGGGCGTGCAGGGCGGCCACCTCCAGGTTCCGCAGCCGTCGCACCGGCCCCGCCCGGGGCTCGGCGAGTCCGTGAGGTCGCCGCGTGTTCTCGGCGATGGCGTAGAGGTGCTCGCGCAGCAGCGCCACCACGCGCAGGAACTCCGCGACCTCCTCGGCGTCGATCTCCAAGTCGTCGTCGGTCGGCACCGGCAGGAACCGGGCGCCCAGCGCACGCACCGGCTCCGATCCCACACCGTCCGGCGCCAGGACTCGAACCCGGCCGAGTCGTCGCGCCCTTCGGGGACGTCGAGGATCCGCCACTGTCCGTCCGGCTCGCGCAGGAACACATCGACCGAGAGGCTCATGGCGCCAATGGATCACCACGCAGCCGCGGCCGACCACGGGATATCCCGCGCTCGTCAGCTCCCCAGCCGCGGCAGCACCTGCTCGCAGAACAGCTGCAGACTCCGCCACCCCTCCTCCACCGGCATCCCGCCCGCCAGCGGATGCAGGACGTAGGAGTCCAGCCCGAGTGCCACGCACGCGTCCGGGGTGAGGATCCGGTACACGCCCTCCGCGCGCAGGTCCTCGACCGTCGTCGCGGCCGACTTCACCGCCGAGCGCACCCCGCCGGACTGCCAGGAGGCGTACGTCCGTGCCTCGTGCAGGAAGTGCTGCCCGTACCGCGACCAAGCGCCGTCCGGGTCCTCGGCCAGGTGCAGCAGAGGCGTCTCGGCGGCGGGCATCATCACCCAGCCCTCGGTGCCGTACTCGACGAGCAGCTCCTTGTAGTACGCCTCCAGCTCCGGCAGGTGTGCGCTGGGAAAGAAGGGCAGGCCGAGCCGGGCGGCGCGGCGGGCGGCGGCCCGGGAGGAGCCGCCCACCAGGAGCAGCGGGTGCGGGTCGGTGAAGGGGCGCGGGGTGATGCGGACGGTGCGGCCGCGGTAGGGGAACGGCTCGCCGGTCCAGGCCTTCAGCAGGGTCTCCAGCAGCTCGTCCTGGAGCTTGCCGCGCCGGGCGAAATCCACGCCGAACAGGTCGTACTCCTCCGGCCGGTACCCGATCCCGGCGACCGTCACCAGCCGGCCGTTGCTCAGCAGGTCCAGCACCGCGATCTCCTCGGCCAGCCGCAGCGGGTCGTGCAGCGGGCCGATGATCGCCGAGACGGTGACCGCGACACGCCGGGTGGCGCCGAAGACGGCCCCCGCGAAGGCGAACGGCGACGGCAGCCAGTTGTTCACGGCCCCGTGGTGCTCCTCCGTCTGAACGGTGCTCACGCCCCGGTCGTCGGCGTACGCGGCCATCTCCAGAGCCGCCCGGTACCGGGCGCCGAGCTCCGCGGGGGCCGCCCCGGGAGCGACGAGGTTGAAGCGTGCGACCGTGACGGGCATGGGGGCGTCTCCCTCCACCGGGCGGGTGTCCGGGGGACGTTAGCTGACGATGCGTCAGACATCCAGGGGTGTGGAGATCCGGCGGCCCTGGCCCTCCCGCGCGGTGCGAGCAGGGTGACCCGGGGCCCCATGACTGATACTGGACGCGTTATGGACATCGTCATCCTTGCTGTAGTCATCGCCGTGGTCGTGCTCGGCGCGCTCGGCGGGCTCATCGTCGGCAGCCGGCGCAAGAAGCAGCTGCCGCCGCCCCCGCCCGCAGCGCCCGACATCACGGCCCCACCGGCCGAGCCGCACGTCGGCGACGAGGCCGAGACGCCGCGGGAGGAACCGCGGCGCACGATAGAGGAGGTGGATCTCCCGGACGGCTCGGCTCCGGTCGTAGTCGAGGAGCCGCCCGCCGAAGCTCCCGAGATCGAGATCCCGGAACCCACCGCCGGCCGTCTCGTCCGGCTGCGGACCCGGCTCTCGCGCTCGCAGAACGCCCTCGGCAAGGGCCTGCTCATCCTGCTGTCGCGCGAGCACCTCGACGAGGACACCTGGGAGGAGATCGAGGACACGCTGCTCACCGCCGATGTCGGCGTGCAGCCCACCCAGGAACTGGTCGGGCGGCTGCGCGAGCGCGTGAAGGTGCTCGGCACCCGCACCCCCGAGGAGCTGCGCACCCTGCTCCGCGAGGAGCTGCTCACGCTGGTCGGCCGCGACATGGACCGCGTCGTCAAGACCGAGCCGGAGGACCGCAAGCCGGGCATCGTGATGGTCGTCGGCGTCAACGGCACCGGCAAGACCACCACCACCGGCAAGCTCGCCCGCGTCCTGGTGGCCGACGGCCAGAGCGTCGTCCTCGGTGCCGCCGACACCTTCCGTGCCGCCGCCGCCGACCAGCTCCAGACCTGGGGCGAGCGCGTCGGCGCCCACACCGTGCGCGGGCCGGAGGCCGGCGACCCGGCCTCCGTCGCCTTCGACGCGGTCAAGGAGGGCAAGGAGATGGGCGCGAACGTCGTGCTCATCGACACCGCCGGCCGCCTGCACACCAAGACCGGCCTCATGGACGAGCTCGGCAAGGTCAAGCGGGTCGTGGAGAAGCACGCCCCGGTCGACGAGGTGCTGCTCGTCCTGGACGCCACCACCGGCCAGAACGGCCTGGTCCAGGCCCGCGTCTTCTCCGAGGTCGTCGACATCACCGGCATCGTGCTGACCAAGCTGGACGGCACGGCCAAGGGCGGCATCGTGGTCGCGGTCCAGCGCGAGCTGGGCGTCCCGGTCAAGCTCATCGGGCTCGGCGAGGGCGCGGACGACCTGGCGCCGTTCGAGCCGGAGGCGTTCGTTGACGCCCTTATCGGAGAGTGAGCTCGGCACCTACCGAGGATTCACCTACGAACGTCGTACGTGCACGGCGAAGCGCCCGACCCCGAGGTCAGGTCGGGGCCGGGCGCTTCGCTGTGTGTCGCTGCCGCGGCCAGGTGCGCTGTCCCGGGACGTTGGTGACAGGCGACACGCTTTGCGTGGTCCTTGAATGAGGCGAGGGCCTGGCCCCGCCGCCACGATCCAAACGACAGGCCCTGGTGCCGCGGCAGGCAACGTTCGCCCCGTCACGACGCCCGGCACGCTCCCCCAGGCTCTCGACTCCGCTCGAGCAGGGGGCACC
>NZ_JBEXSH010000979.1:0-3134 GCF_040613555.1 Streptomyces sp. NPDC006265 | reverse complement strand
GGCCGGACCGTGCAGATCACCGACGACATCGTGGGCACGCCGGACACCCTGGCGTGGGGCAGCCGGGACCGGCTGCTCATCCCCCGCCAGGGCGTGCGCGCCAAGGGCGTGATCCCCCGGGCCCGGCTGGTGCGGCTGCCCGGCTGCGGCCACGTCCCGATGAACGACGACCCGGCGCTGGTGGCCCGGGTGGTCCTCGACGGCAGCCGCTGACCCGCCCCGAGGCCAGCGAACCTCCCAGGGTCTCCCCTCATGAGAACCCTCTAAGGTCTCCCCTCATGAGACCAGTGCAGCGGGACCCGGGCGACGGTGCGGCGTCCGCCGCCTGGGAGCTGCTGCTCCCCGCCGCCTCGGCTCCGGCACGCACGCGTGGCCGTTCCCTGCAGGCGGCGCTGCGCGAGGCGGTCCGCTCGGGCCGGCTCGCGCCGGGCACCCGGCTGCCGTCGAGCCGGGACCTCGCGGCGGGCCTGGGGGTCTCGCGCGGGCTCGTCACGGAGGCGTACGAGCAGCTGACGGCCGAGGGGTATCTGCGCAGCGGCCGGGGCGCCGGAACCTGGGTGGGCGCCGCCGTCCGGGGCCATCAATCCGGTGGCGAGCTCGCCGGCGGGCGTGCCCTTCGCCTGCACGGCGAACTTCTCGCGGGCGAAGTGGAACGCCTCGCCGTGCGTCTTCGCCGTGCCTGTGAGGACCGTCAGGCTGAGGGCGTCGGTCCACTCCCCGGCCGTGACGCTCTCCTCGGGGGAGTCGTCACCCGGGTCGTAACTCATGCCGAAGTTCACGTAGTTGAGGAAGACCTGGAAGCTGCAGTGCGGGTGGTAGGCGGCGTAGGCGACCGCGCCGGCCGCGGCCTCCGAGGCGTCCTTGAGGGCCGCCTCGGCCTCCGGGGCGTCGAGGTCTGGTGTCTCGACGGAGAGGGCGCCCAGGTAGTCGCGGAACTCGTCTGCGATCGACTGCCATTCATAGGTGGTGATCCGGCCGGCCCTCGACATGGACCGCACCTGGCCCCCGATCCGGTTCGTGAAGTCCTCGCGCGCTGCCGACACGGCTGCCCCGCCCACGTGGTGACGCTCTATTCGCACTGCCCTGCTCCTTGATCGATCTCTGCACCAGCAGCCTAGATGCGGGATCTGACAGGCCAGCGACTGCTGTGATCTGAGCCCGGGGCGCCCCGGCCCCGGCCCAGGGTGGGCGGCAACGGCCGTCGTTCGTCAGCCGCAGGCCGGGGCCAGCCACCGAGCACCTCCCGCCCGAGTGCGGTTGCTGCTGGTGAGCCGCGCGGCGTGCGGGCGGGTGGGGCGCGGAAGGCGTAGGAGTGGAGGGTGCACCTCTCACCGCCGGTCGAGCCGATGCTGGCCCGCTCCGTGACCGCTCTGCCGTCGCCCGGGGCACGGCCGGTGCTGTTCGAGCAGAAGGCGGACGGGTTCCGCGTCCTCGTGTTCACCGGCCCCAAGCCGTACCTCCAGTCCCGGCGCGGCGCCGATCTTGGCCCGGCCTTCCCGGAGATCGTCCGGGCCGCGGCCGCGCTCGGCGTGGAGGCGGTCGTCGACGCCGAGCTGGTGGTCTTGCATGACAACAGGCTGGACTTCACAGCACTGCAGCACCGGGCCCGGTTCCGCGGTGCCAGGGCCGAGCGCGCCGGCCGGGAGCAGCCCGCCCACCTGATCACCTTTGATGTGCTCGAGGTCACCGGCACCGTCCTCATGGACCAGCCCCTGCACCAGCGCAGGGGCGAGCTGGAGAACCTGTTCGCGTCCCTCGCTCTCGCGGCGCCCTGGGCGCTGTGCCCGCAGACTGCCGATGCCGCGACGGCCCGCACGTGGCTGGACCCGGCATGGGGAGCTGCGGGCGTCGAAGGCTTGATGATCAAGGATTCCGGGTCCCGGTACCGGCCTGGGGAGCGAGGGTGGCTGAAGCTGAGGACGCGTACGACGGCGGAGGCAATCATCGGTGCGGTCACCGGAGCCGTTCACGCGCCGCGGAGTCTCTTGTTCGGCCGGCTCGACCCGGCGGGCCGGCTCCGGCTGATCGGCCGTTCCACCCCACTGTCCCGGCCCGCGGCCACCGAGCTGGGCGCCGTCCTGCGTCCTGCCGGGCCGGAGCACCCCTGGTACGGTCGGCGCTTCCCCGCCGGATGGGGCACCACCGAGCCGCTGGTCTTCCATCCGGTCGTACCCGACCTCGTAGCCGAGATCGACGCCGATACCGCCGTGGACCTGGGTACCTTCCGGCATCCCGTGCGCTACCTGCGACTTCGTGACGACATGACCCCGGGAGACGTCTAGGTTCCACCTGCTCTGTGCCTGGCGGCCCTGCCTGATGGCGCCGGCGCGTCACCAGGTGGCTTTGTTCATGTCTTCCGGGCTCTGGCACAGATCTTGGGGTGCGGTCGCGGAGTGTCACTGCGGCGTTCGATTGTAAGAGCCCGGATTCGCGCGAGACCGCGTACGCCTTCCCGCCTTGCAGCAGAGAGTGACGCTCCGTCAGGTCTGTGCTGGGCCCTCTCCGGTGACCGCAACGAGCGGTGACGGTGCTGGTCATGCAGGCCGACGCAATGTTCTGGGACTCGCTCGTGTTCGACGGAATCGACGGCGTGGAGGTCGAAGCGGTGACCGCTGCCTTCGGCACGGTCGACGTCACAGCCAGAGGCCGGGCAGCCGGGGCAGCATGTCCGGACTGCGGCCGCTCCTCGGACCGAGTGCACGACTCCTACCAGCGCAGACTGAAGGATCTACCGCTCGCTGAACAGAGCGACGTGATCCATCTGACGGTCCGGCGCTTCATCTGCAGCACGGACGACTGCCCGCGTCGTACGTTCGCCGAGCCGTTCGCTCAGTTGACCGCCCCGTACGCGCGCTTCACCACACGGCTGGGCCGCGTCCTGGAGCGTGTCGGGCTCGCACTCGCCGGACGGGCCGGCGCCCGGCTGACCGCCCAACTGGGTTTCCCCGTGGGACGGATGACCCTGCTGCGTAGGGTCATGGCGTTGCCTGACCCGCAGCTCAGCACGCCGCGTGTGCTGGGTGTGGACGACTTCGCCACCCGCCGTGGGCAGACCTACTCCACCGTCTTGACCTGCGGAGCCTAATAGATGGCAAAGATGGGTATGGGGCGGGGAGTCATGAAACGCAGCCGGC
>NZ_JBEXSH010000978.1:0-3140 GCF_040613555.1 Streptomyces sp. NPDC006265 | reverse complement strand
CGTCAGTGCGCCGCCCTTGCCGGTGAAGTTGTGGCACTGCGCGCAGTTGGTGCGGAACAGTTCACCGCCCCTGGCGATGTCGGCACCCTCGGGGCGGCGGTCTCCGAGACACCGAGCGCCTCCATCCGTCGCACGCCTTCCGCCCCGTGACCGGGAAGCGGACGATAACTCACCACGGGCAACCCGGAGGCGAGAGCCTGTACGGCGGTCTGCCCGGCGGCGTTGTCGACAAGGGCGCGGGCCGCATGCAGCAGACCGGGCATGTCGGTGACCCAGTCCGGTACGAGAGCTCCCGGGATCCCGGCCATACGGGCCCGCAGGCGCTCGTTCCCCCCGCACAGCACGATCGGGAGCAGACCGGCTGCGATCAGCAGCCGAGCGGTTTCCTCCAGTCCCGAGGCGGCCCCCCACGCACCTGCAGACACCAGGACGGCAGGGCGCCCGGGATCGTGGGCTTCGAAACGCCGCCGCCATGCCGGGGCCCCGGCGGCCGGTGCGAAGAAGTCGGGTGCCACGACCGGACCGGTCGTCTCGACGGGCACCGTGACGCTCCGGCTCACCTCCCGCGCGGCCTCGTCGGTGAGGCACAGGTAGAGGTCGTTGCCGCGATGCAGCCACTGACGGTGGACGGCGAAATCGATCAGGAAGACAGCGCTCGGCGACCGCAAACGCCCCTGGTCTCTGAGGTGACCTGTCAGCTGCGCGGCCAGATGGAAGACGGGAACCACCACGTCGGTTCCCGTCCGTTCGGCCAGCGCCGCCAGACGGCCGCCCGCCAGTCGGGCGAGGGGAAGACCGCTGGGGCGGGGGCGCGTGCCGGGGCGTAGGAATGCCTCGTACAGACCGGCGTACGCCCAGGGGCAGTGCCGCACGGACCCTTGATAGAAGAGGCGCAACCCGGTGCCCAGGCCGCCAGGCAGCAACTCCAGAAGGTCCACGACGTGCGCCTGGTGCCCCTGCTGCCGGGCTCGCCGGGCGAGTTCCCGGGCCACCGTGTCGTGACCCGCTCCCATGCTTGCACTGATGATCAGTATCCGCAGCGAGCCGCCCGCCGTCGCGAAGGGCCGGCGGGGCACCTGAGGTGGTGAGTGCACGGCGTGATGGGTCTCCCCCGTTGCGCTGCTGAAACGCCCATTCCTCGATGTTTCGGCGACCAGGGCCGGAGGAGCGCTGGAGTGCTCGGAGGTGGATTCAGCCACCGGCTTCCGCCCTGAGCACGCCCGGGCCCCCGAGGCATTACCTCAGTCCGAAACCGTCCGCTCCCCGTCACGCACCTCCGGCACACGGCCTCACTGCCGCGGCGGATCGTTGCCACCGTCGTCCTGATGTCACCACGCACAACGCCGGTCCGGCGACAGCCCTGGGCGATGGCACCGCCGCGCACCGGCGCGATCGTGAAACGGTGCACGGGCCTCGCGGCACAGCTCGGCCGAAGGTGCCGGCGACGCGGAGGTCGGCCAGATGGTCAGGCGAGTGATGCCGGACCTGGTGACACCGCCCGCCACGGCGCACGAATACGCGTCCTGTCGCGGCACACGGGTATGGGCGCGCACTGCCGGACCAGGCAGGGCCATGCAGCTACCCTTCCCTCGACTGATGCAGGGAGCGGGTGACCGTGGGCAGCGGCGGGCGAGCGCAGGTCAAGCGTCCCGGCCCGCCGGAAGCTCCACTGCCCAGCCCAGCGGATGTGGTTCGGTGCCGTCGAGCGCCGGTGCCGACGCGAGGGGCTCACCGCCCGCTGTGTTGAAGACGGCCAGAGCCTCTATGCGGGCCGGCCGCTGCGTCGGCGTGAGTCGTTCGACGATCGCAGCGATCTCCGCGCGGCGGCGGGCAGTGACGTCCTCGACCGTGCGCCGCCTCTCGTCCGTGAGCTGCAACAGGGTCTCACGGCGGTTGTCGGGGTTGGGCTGCCGATCCGCGAGCCCGGCCGCGATCCATCGGTCGACCATCCACATCGCGGTGGACAGCGCCACCTGGAGCAGCTCCGCCAGCGCAGCCACCTTGGCCACTCCCGCGTGGACAACACAACGAGCATCCGGAACTGCGGCAGCGTGACCCGCTCCTCGACCTCGGCGAGGGAGCGGGCGGAAACCGCCACCAGCAGTCGGGACACGGTCAGCACCGACCGAGTCACCACGTCCACATCGTCCATCGCGCACATGTACTTTCGCGGTGCCGGCGCGGGGCAGCCTCGAAGCTCCTCGGACAACCCGTCCGTCGTTCACACCGAGGGCGGGGCACAGCAGTAGTGCCACCGGTTCCGACGCGGTACGACGCCAGACCAGCCCGGCAACACGGGTTCGGCCGTAGGCACTGGCCGGTCGGCCGGTCGGGCAGTGGTCGGCGGGCCTCACGGTAGCGGGACCCGGCGCGACGACGTCCACGAAGCCTTCCTCGGCCCGCCACCTGCCTGATCACCTACCGGCGTGAACCGCCTCTGTCAGGACTGTTGGGCTGGTCGAGGGCTTTCACGCCCTGTCTGTTTGCTGCCGCCAGAGGCAGGGGACGTGTAGTGCGACCGTCTCACCGGTCGCCAGGCGGGGCTGTGGGCCTTGGGCACCTCCCAGGATTCCGCACAGGAATGAGGCTCGCGGCCCCGTCAGCCTCGGTTTACCACCAGGCTGAGTGGTCTGCTCCGGCCTCGCCGGCTACGCGCCTTCCTGGCTACGCCGTCCCGGTTGAGCACCGAGCAGCGGTGACGCCCGGGGCGTCTGGGTGACGGAAGGTGCGCAGCAGACCGGGCGGGATCGTCAGGGCGAGGAGCCGTCGTCCCCGCACCCGCGGGAGTAGCTCGGGGCAAATACAGCGGCCGGCATGTGTGTGTCTCCCACAGCGGCGGCTCCATCCACGACCTGCGCGGCTTCAACCTCAACGACCAGACCCGCTCCCTGAAAATCAACCGCAACGACTGCGGCTGACACACCCCCACCAACCGAGCCAAGCACCCGGCTCGTGCACAGCAGTCAGCCCCGCCCGGTAAGCAACACCGGACGGGGCTGATCAGCATGCGCGGTCGTGAAGGACGGTCGCCACCGCGGCGAAAGGTGTCGCCGTTCCGTGAACCGTGACCCCCTATCGGTCGATGAAAAGTGACCCCTTCCGTGATCAAGTGATCAGTCTGGCTCCATGGGAGTCAGGTG
>NZ_JBEXSH010000977.1:0-3147 GCF_040613555.1 Streptomyces sp. NPDC006265 | reverse complement strand
GCTGACGCCTACCCGCCCGCTGCCTGCCGCACGGCACGCGGCGACGCGCCGAGTTCCTTGCGGCAGGTCTTGTTGAAGGCCTGGAGGTCCGGGATCCCGACCGTCGCCGCGACGGCCGGGATCGCCAGGGTCGAGGCGATGAGCAGATGGCGGGCGCGCTCCATGCGGCGGCGCCGTACGTAGCCGACGACCGTGTGCCCGGTGTCCTCGCGGAACAGCCGGGTCAGGTGCGTGTGGGACACCCCGGCGGCCCGGGCGATCCCGGGGACGCTCAGCGGGTCGGCCAGGTGCTCCTCGATGTGCGTCATGGCCGCCCGCACCGCCGGATGCCGGGCCCCGGAGGGCGCCTCGGCGGCCTCCGCCAGGCCGGTCGTGCGCCACAGCACCGTCCACAGTTCCGCGGAGGCACGGGCCGGGGACTGCGCGCCCGCCGCGATCGTCTGGCGCAGCAGCGCGCTCAGCACCGCCGCCTCCGGCCCGGCGTCCTGCATCGCCGGGACGCGGCGCCGCTCCCCGTCGCCCGGCAGCCGGAAGTGGGCGTAGAGGTGCTCGCA
Source organism: Streptomyces sp. NPDC006265 (assembly GCF_040613555.1). Taxonomy (NCBI): domain Bacteria; kingdom Bacillati; phylum Actinomycetota; class Actinomycetes; order Kitasatosporales; family Streptomycetaceae; genus Streptomyces; species Streptomyces sp. NPDC006265. Next base: position 2,593 of record NZ_JBEXSH010000977.1, on the reverse strand, counting down.
GCGCGGGGCGCCGTAGTGGAAGTGCACCTCCGTGCCGGGCGGGACAAGGCTGAGGTGCCCGGGGCGGATCGGGTGCCGCGCACCGCCGGACTCCAGGGTGCCGGAGTAGCCGTAAAGGTGGAGCTGCCACAGGTGCGGGAGGAGGAAGACCTCGTGCGGGCCGGTGGAGCCGTGCACGCCCACGCCCGCGTGCACCCGGTCGGGCGGCAGATCGAGGGGCAGTTCCACGAAGGTCGGCATGGTGGAAAATTACCAGTGGTTGCCGATTACGCCCCACGACCACGGGCGTGTGCGCTCCTACGGTTGCGTCATGCCAACCACACAGCAGCTGTTGAGCTCCGTCGAGGTGGCGCGGTTCACTGCCCACGGTTTCCTGCGCCTCGACGGCGTCGTGCCCCGGGAGATGAACGAGGAGGCGCTCGACGTCTTCGCCGCCGGGTCACTGCCCGCCGTGCCGTACGGCACTCCCGTGCCGGTGGCCTTCCCGGAGGGTTCCTTCGCCCGGCGGCTCCTAGAACTGCCCGTCGTGGCGGGGGCATTGGAGAGCCTGGTGGGTTCGGACCCGGCCGTCGACCACCACTTCGTGCACACCCGCCTGTCTCATGAGGGCAGTGCGCAGCCGCTGCACGCCGACGCCCTCATCGACGTGCGGGCCGACGCCTTCGACGTGCAGCTCATGTACTACCCGCAGGAGGTGACCGCCGGGATGGGCGGCACGCTCGTCGTCCCGGGCAGCCATCTGCGCCGCACCAACGAGTCCGACACCGGCCGCTACCAGAACCTGCGCGGCCAGATCCGGCTGACCTGCCCGGCCGGCACCGTGCTCCTGCTGCACCACGGCATCTGGCACGGCGGGCGGCGCAACGACAGCGACACCGTCCGCCACATGTACAAGATCCGCTTCAACCCGACCGTGCCCCAGGTGCGGCTGTGGGACACGCGGGACGCCGGCTCCCCCGCCGTGCGCGAGGAGCTGCGGCGCACGTTCCCCTGGTACGAGCAGGCCACCGCCCGGCTGGAGATCCACAACCGGATTCTGTTGTGGCGCGCCCTGTCAGCCGACCCCGGCTTCGACGTCGACCACTGGGCCACCCGCATCACCAACCGGCCCGCAGCGCCCGCCTCTCGGAGGAGCACCGCATGACCACCACCCGGCAGCAGGTCCTCGTCCTCTACCTCGACACCTCCGCCCTCGACTCCAAGGTCGTCGGCTGGGCCCGCTACGACGGCACGGGCTCGACCCGTCCGACGACCGGGGACAGCGACGAACCCCCGTACGAGACAGGGGTCGGCGCCCTGGAGGACGGCTGGCGGCTCTTTCAGGCGGCTCCGCTCGTGCCGCCGTATCCGGGGGCGGAGCACGCCACGTCGTTCCTCAAGCACGAGTTCTTCTTCGAGAAGCTCGTGGATCAGTGAGGGCGGCCGCCGGAGCGCGCTTCGGCGGTGGCCTTCAGGTCGTCCAGCCACGCTTCGAGGCCCTGCCCCAGGGCCTCGGTCGCGGTGGGCACGTCCGCTTCGACCTGGTCGCCGGTCCAGGTCTCCTCGGTGTGGACGTGGACACCGCCCTTGACCTCGCGGAAGGTCCACAGGTGGACTGGACGCCCTCGTCGATGCGCAGGCCTTCACCGATCGCGGGACCCTTCCACAGGATGCAGTCCTGGTTCCGCAGGTGTCGGACCGTGGAGGTGATCTCCAGTGTGGTGGCGGGGGTGTGGGGGGTGGCGGGTGCCGGGGTCGTCCAGCGAAACCGCGAGCCCTTCCGCAGCCGGCCCGGGTCGAGGCGCTCCATCGTGGTGACCGGCGGTTGCCAGGACGGCCAGCCTTCTACCTCCGTCTGGAGCTTCCAGACCGTGCGCAGCGGTGCCTTGATCACGATGTCGGACTTGTAGCGGATGAGGGCGGCGGGGTCGACGCCGTGCTCGCCGCAGCGGGACGGGGCGGTACCGGTGCGGTCGGTCGCCTGGGCGGTGGGGGCCGTGCGGCGAGGGCGCCGGCGAGGGCGAGTGTCACCGCGACCGCGCGCAGAGGGGAGCGGGGCCGGGGCTGCTGGTCGGGTGCGGACGACGGGCCGTTGCCGGACATGGTGTTCCTCTCGGTGGTCGGTGAGTCGGCCAGTGGCTCGAGGTGGCGGGCCCGTTAGGGAACGAGGACGACCTTTCCGGCGACCGTGCCGGACTCGGCCAGCCGCAGGGCTTCGGAGACGCGGGCGAGCGGCAGTTGCGCGGCGATCCGGGCGGTGACCTCGCCACGCTGGAGAGCGTCGAAGACCTGGGTGAGGTCGGTACGCAGTCGGGACCGGAAGCGGTTCTTGGCAAAGGCCTTGCCGGCCCAGACGTTGAAGAAGTAGGCGCGGCGCCGGTTGGGCAGCGCATTCCACGTCCACACCCGGAAGAGCAGTTTGAGGACGGGCCACTGCTTGGAGCCCTCGTCGTCCCGGGTGGAGGCGCTGCCGTAGGAGACGAGGGTGCCGCCGGGGGCGAGGAGCCGCCAGGAGTCGGTGATGCCGCGGCCTCCGACGTGGTCGAAGACGGCGGGGGAGTACAGGTAGGACACCTCGGTGTGCGAAAGGAATCGTTTGTCGTACCGTGCGACC
>NZ_JBEXSH010000976.1:0-3170 GCF_040613555.1 Streptomyces sp. NPDC006265 | reverse complement strand
AGCCGTCGGCGTACAGGCCGGCCCCGGCGACGGTGGACAGGTCCACGTCGACGGCCTTCACCCGGTGCCCCGCCTGTTCTGCCTCGGCCAGGGACAGGCCCACGGCCGCGGCCTCCGGGTCGGTGAAGACGACCTGCGGGACGGCGGCGTGGTCGGCGGTCGCGGCGTGGGCGCCCCAGGGCTCGGCCACGAGGGTCTCCCCCGTGGCCCGCGCGGCGATGGCGGCGCCCGCGATGCGGGCCTGGTACTTGCCCTGGTGGGTGAGGAGCGCGCGGTGGTTGACGTCGCCGACCGCGTACAGCCAGTCGTGGCCGTCCACCCTGAGGCTGTCGTCGACCGGCAGCCAGGAGCCGGGGACGAGGCCGATCGTCTCCAGGCCGATGTCATCGGTGCGCGGCGCGCGGCCTGTGGCGAAGAGGATCTCGTCGGCCTCGATGCGGTCGCCCGTGTCGGTGACGGCCACGACCGTCCCGTTCTCCCGGGTCACCGACTCCACCGAAGTGCCCGTACGGACGTCCGCGCCGGCCTCCTTGAGCGCCTCGGCGATCAGTTCCCCGGCGAACGGCTCCATGCGGGGCAGCAGGCCCTTGCCGCGGACCAGCAGGGTGACCTGCGAGCCGAGGGCCTGCCAGACCGTGGCCATCTCGGTGGCGACCACGCCGCCGCCGATCACGATCAGCCGGCCGGGCACGGTCGGGGAGCTGGTGGCCTCCCGGCTCGTCCACGGCTTGACGGTGTCCAGCCCGGGCAGGCCGGGCAGGGCGGCGCGGCTGCCGGTGCAGACGGCGACGGCGTGCCGGGCGGTCAGGACGCGCTCGCCGCCGTCCGGGCCGGTGACCGTCACCGTGCGGGGGCCGGTGAGACGCCCGTGGCCGCGGTACAGGTCGGCGCCGATGGAGTCGAGCCAGCCGACCTGACCGTCGTCCTTCCAGTGGGAGGTGTAGTAGTCCCGGTGGGCGAGGACCGCGGAGGCGTCGAGGGGGCCCTGTACGGACTGCCGCAGGCCGGGGACACGGCGGGCATCCGCGCGGGCGATGACCGGCCGCAGCAGGGCCTTGCTGGGCATGCACGCCCAGTAGGAGCATTCGCCGCCCACCAGTTCGCTCTCCACGACCGCGGTGGTCAGGCCGGCGGCGCGGGTGCGGTCGGCGACGTTCTCCCCCACGGGCCCGGCACCGAGCACCACGATGTCGTATGTGTTGGTTTCCGTTTCCGTCATGGGGTCAGTCTGGTGGGTGGTGTGCGCCCTGGCCACATGGGTAGGGGCGCGGAATACGTGTCCGGTCGGCCGTGTTGTGCCGACGGCTTGACCCCACACCAGGAAGAGGGATGTACGCCATGAGCAGCACCGTGGAGCTCACCAAGGAGAACTTCGACCAGACGGTCACGGACAACGAGTTCGTCCTGATCGACTTCTGGGCCGACTGGTGCGGGCCGTGCAAGCAGTTCGCCCCGGTGTACGAGAAGGCGGCCGGGGAGAACCCGGACCTGGTGTTCGGCAAGGTGGACACCGAGGCGCAGCCCGAGCTGGCCGCGGCCTTCGGTATCCAGTCCATTCCCACGCTGATGATCGTCCGTGACCAGGTCGCCGTGTTCGCCCAGCCCGGCGCCCTGCCCGAGGCCGCCCTGACGGACGTCATCGGACAGGCCCGCAACCTCGACATGGACGAGGTACGCAAGTCGATCGCCGAGCAGCAGGCCCAGCAGCCGGCCGAGTGACGGGTCCCGGGACCCGGGGCCCGGGCCCCACGGGCCGGCTCCTGGAAGAGGTGCCGGGCCCTAGAAGGGATACGGAGCGACGTCTCCGCGCACCGTCGTCCAGCGCAGTTCGGTGAAGGCCTCCAGATTGGCCTCACCGCCGAAGCGGGCACCGGTGCCGGAGGCGGCGACTCCGCCGAAGGGCGCCACGGCCTCGTCGTTCACCGTCTGGTCGTTGATGTGGACGATGCCGGTCGGGATGCGGTCGGCGAGGTCCAGGCCGCGGGCCGGGTCCCTGGTGACGATGCCCAGGGAGAGGCCGTACGGGCTCTGCGCGGCCATCGCCGCCGCCTCGTCGGTGGTGGTGAAGGGGCGGACGGGCGCCACCGGGCCGAAGACCTCCTCCGTGTAGGCGGGGGTGCGGTCGTCCACGTGGGCGAGGACCGTCGGCCGGTAGAAGAGCCTGTCGTGGGTGCCGCCGGCGGCGAGCTTGGCACCCGCGGCCGTGCTGGCCTCGACCAGACCGCTGATCTTGCCGAGCTGGCCCGAGTCGATGATGGGACCCAGGTGGACCTGGTCCCGGTGCGGGTCGCCGACCGCGAGTGAGTCCGCCTTGGCGGCCAGCCGCTCGACGTACTCGTCGTAGAGGGACGCGTGCACCAGATGGCGTCCGGTGGTCATGCAGATCTGGCCCTGGTGGAAGAACGAGCCCCAGGCGGCCGTGGAGATGACCGCGTCGAGGTCGGCGTCCTCCAGCACGATCATGGCCGAGTTGCCGCCCAGTTCCAGGTGGGCCCGCTTGAGGTGACGGCCGGCGGCCTCGCCCACGGCCCGTCCGGCGGCGGTGGAGCCGGTGAAGGAGATGACGGGCACGCGCGGGTCGGCGACCATGGCCTGCCCGGCGTCCGGGCCGCCGGGGAGCACGTGCAGCAGGTCCTCGGGCAGGCCGGCGGCGGCGAAGACCGCGGCGAGGGACAGGCCTCCGCAGACGGCCGTGCGCGGATCCGGCTTGAGCAGAACCGCGTTGCCCAGCGCCAGGGCCGGAGCGACGGAGCGGATGGAAAGGATCAGTGGGGCGTTGAACGGCGAGATCACGCCGACCACACCGGCCGGGACGCGGCGCGTATACGACAGGCGTGGCGCCTCGCTGGGCAGGACCTGGCCCGCCGGACGGGAGGCGAGCGCCGCTGCCTCGTAGCACTCCTGAGCGGCGACGTGCAGTTCGAAGTCGGCCTTGCCGGGGACGGAGCCCGATTCGCGGACGAGCCACTCGCGCAGTTCGGCGGCGTGCTCGGTGAACAGGTCGCCGGCCTTGCGGAGCACGGCGGCACGGGCGAAGTGCGGGGTGCGTGCCCATGCGCGCTGGGCGGTGGCGGCCCTCTGGTCGGACGAGGGAGCGGTGCCGCCCGTGGCCCGAGGAGACGGCACTGATGAACCGGTTGGCGCGGCTTTCCTCCGCCGAACGCACCCAG
>NZ_JBEXSH010000975.1:0-3173 GCF_040613555.1 Streptomyces sp. NPDC006265 | reverse complement strand
CTCCTGCCGCGCTCCCGCTACGACGAGTTCGCCCACGCCCTCGCCGCCGCCGCGGGCGCCCTGACGGTCGGCGACCCGCTGGACCCGGCCACCCAGGTCGGTCCGCTGGTCGCACGGCGGCAGCAGCAGCGCAACCTCGACTACATCCGCATCGGGCAGGAGGAGGGCGCCAAGATCCTCACCGGCGGCGGACGCCCGGCCGGCCTCGACCGCGGCTGGTACGTCGAACCGACCCTCTTCGGCGACGTCGACAACTCCATGCGCATCGCCCGCGAGGAGATCTTCGGCCCGGTGATCTGCCTGCTGCCCTACGACGACGAGTCCGACGCCGTGAAGATCGCCAACGACTCCGACTACGGGCTGAGCGGCAGCGTCTGGACTGCGGACGTCGAGCACGGCATCGACATCGCCCGGCAGGTCAGGACGGGCACCTACTCCGTCAACACCTTCAGCCTGGACATGCTCGGCCCTTTCGGCGGCTACAAGAACTCGGGCCTGGGGCGGGAGTTCGGGCCCGAGGGGTACGGCGAGTACCTGGAGCACAAGATGATCCACCTCCCGGCGGACGCGTAGCGATGGGCGACCGCTGGCACGTCGAGGTCGACCGCTCCCTGTGCATCGGCTCCGCGCAATGCCTCCACCACGCGCCGGGCGGCTTCCACCTGGACGCCGCCCGCCAGTCCCGTCCGGCCGCTCCCGACATGGACGCGAACGAGCGGGTGCTGGAGGCGGCGGAGAGCTGTCCCACGGAGGCGATCACGATCACGCTGCGGGACGGCGGGGAGGCGGTGTTCCCGCCCGAGGAGTAGCGCCCGAAGAATCATGATGAGGAGGGTTTCATTCCGCTTTGGGCGTTCTATGCTGGAAGCAGGCCTACGAGGCGAGTGAGGGAGTCCGACCGGAGTGGCCGACGTCGGCGGGAAGTGAAGTGAGGGCTTCCGCTGGTGCCGACTGCGACGGTAGGGCTGAGAGGCGGAAGGGAACCGGGCCGAAACCCGGCACCCCGAGGCGACCCCCATCACCTGATCCGGACCATGCCGGCGAAGGGAACCCGTCTCGTAGGTCCTTGCCGTGTCCGGGTCCGCCGGGGGCCCAGCCCATGGGGCCCGCTCATGGGGCCCACGGCGCTCACGCGGTGGTCGGCGCGGTCAGATCGATCAGGCGGCACACCGTCTCGATGTCGATCTTCACCTGGGCGATCGAGGCGCGGCCCGACAGCCAGGTGATCAGCGCCGAGTGCCAGGTGTGCTCGATCACCCGGACGGCCGAGAGCTGCTCCGGGGTCGGGTTCTCCTGGCCCATCGCGTCGAGGATGATCGCCGTCGTCTGGCGGGAGACCTGGTCGACCTCCGGGCTCACGCTGCGGTCGGCGAAGGTCAGCGCCCGGACCATCGCGTCGGCCAGATGGGGCTCGCGCTGCAACGCCCGGAAGGCCCGCATCAGTGTCTCCGCGACCCGCTCGGCGGCCGTCTCGCCCTGCGGGGGCTTCTTCTGCAGCGTGCCGTGCATGTGCTCCAACTGGTCCTGCATGGTGGCGACCAGCAGATGGATCTTGGACGGGAAGTAGCGGTACAGCGTGCCGAGCGCCACCTGGGAGGACTCCGCGACCTCGCGCATCTGCACGGCGTCGAAGCCGCCCCGGCTGGCCAGCCGGGCACTCGCGTGCAGGATGCGGCGGCGGCGGGCCTCCTGCCGCTCCGTGAGGGGCGGGGAGGCGGGCGCTGCCGCTCTGGCTTCCACCTTGGCCGGCTTGTTCACCTTGGCGCTCACCTTGGCTTCTGCGGGCTGGGTCGGGCCCGTTCCGTGACCGTCCGTGAGGACGAGTGATCACACAGCATGGCACGGCGCCGTCGTGGCGTGAATCACCTGATCCACTGCTCACAGCACCCTTACCTGCCGGTAGATTCAGAGCCTCCGGACGATCAAGTCTGAAACTTGTTCTAGGTTAGCGTCCCGGCGTAATCTCGCGGGACAGTGCAGGGAGAAGGGGGCCCAGAGTGACCGCTGAGGCCAGGGAGGCCGGGGCTCCGGAGGACCCCGCTGCCGACGGCTTGCGACCGCTCAATATCGCGCTCCTCACCTATAAAGGGAACCCGTTCTGCGGCGGGCAGGGCGTCTACGTCCGGCACCTCGCGCGCGAGCTGGCCCGCCTCGGCCACCGGGTCGAGGTCATCGGTTCCCAGCCGTATCCCGTCCTCGACGAGGGCTACGACGGGCTGAGCCTCACCGAGCTGCCCAGCCTCGACCTGTACCGCCAGCCGGACCCCTTCCGCACACCGGGGCGCGGCGAGTACCGCGACTGGATCGACGCGCTCGAGGTCGCGACGATGTGGACGGGCGGCTTCCCGGAACCGCTGACGTTCTCCCTGCGCGCCCGGCGCCATCTGCGCGCCCGGCGCGGCGAGTTCGACGTCGTGCACGACAACCAGACCCTCGGCTACGGCCTGCTGGGCGATGTCGGCGCGCCCCTGGTGACGACCATCCACCACCCCATCACCGTCGACCGGCAGTTGGAGCTGGACGCGGCGGACGGATGGAAGCGGCGCGCATCGGTGCGGCGCTGGTACGCCTTCACGCGCATGCAGAAGCGCGTCGCGCGCCGCCTGCCGTCCGTGCTCACCGTGTCCGGCACCTCGCAGCAGGAGATCGTCGACCACCTCGGGGTCCGGCGGGACCGCATCCACGTGGTCCACATCGGCGCCGACACCGACCTGTTCTCGCCGGACCCCTCGGTGCCGGTCGTACCCGGCCGGATCGTGACGACGTCCAGCGCGGACGTGCCGCTGAAGGGCCTGGTGCACCTCGTCGAGGCGCTGGCCAAGGTCCGGACCGAGCACCCCGGCGCCCATCTCGTCGTCGTCGGCAAGCGCCCCGCCGAAGGCCCCGTCGCCCAGGCGATGGAGCGGTACGGCCTCGCCGGTGCCGTCGAGTTCGTCAAGGGCATCTCCGACGAGGAGCTCGTCGACCTCGTGCGCTCGGCGCAGGTCGCCTGCGTGCCGTCGCTCTACGAGGGCTTCTCGCTCCCGGCCGCCGAGGCCATGGCGACGGGCACGCCCCTGCTCGCCACGACCGGCGGCGCCATACCCGAGGTCGCCGGTCGCGACGGTGAGACGTGCCTGGCCGTACCGCCCGGCGACGCGGGCGCGCTGGCCGCCGGGCTGGGCCGCCTGCTG
>NZ_JBEXSH010000974.1:0-3188 GCF_040613555.1 Streptomyces sp. NPDC006265 | reverse complement strand
CAGCAGGTTTCCTACGGAGCCGATCGCGCGCGCGACGCGGCCGGGGATGCCCCGCACCCAGCTGATGAAGGCGACGATCACAAGGAGTACCCGTGCCGGAAGGCCACACCATCCACCGCCTCGCCCAGGACTACGCCGCCGCCTTCCTCGGCACGAACCCCCGCACCACCAGCCCCCAGGGCAAGTTCACCGCCGCCGCCAGCCTCCTCACCGGCACGGAACTCACCCACACCGAAGCCCACGGCAAGCACCTCTTCCTCGGCTTCCGCGACACCGACTGGATCCACATCCACCTCGGCCTCTTCGGCAAGGTCACCTTCGGCCCGGCCCCCGCACCGCCCCCCACCGACACCGTCCGGCTCCGTGTCGCGAACGACACCACCTACGTGGACCTCCGGGGCCCCACCACCTGCGCCCTCATCACACCGCCGGAGAAGCAGGCGATACACGGCCGTCTCGGCCCCGACCCCCTCCGCGACGACGCCGACCCGGACACCGCGTACCGCCGCATCTCCGGCAGCCGTACGACGATCGCCGCCCTCCTCATGGACCAGAAGGTCATCGCCGGCGTCGGAAACGTCTACCGCGCGGAGGTCCTCTTCCGGCACCGCATCGACCCGTACCGCGCCGGCAAGGACATCACCCCCACCGAGTGGCACGCGATCTGGACCGACCTCGTCGACCTCATGCACGAGGGCGTCCGCAACAACCGCATCGACACCGTCCGCCCGGAACACACCCCGGAAGCGATGGGCCGCCCGCCCCGCGTGGACGACCACGGCGGCGAGGTGTACGTCTACCGCCGGGCCAACCTGCCGTGCCACATCTGCGGCGGCGAGATCCACACCGCCGATCTCGCCGCCCGCAACCTCTTCTGGTGCCCGGCCTGTCAACGCCCCTGAAAAGACCCGGGCGCCGCTGAGGAATGCGCGGGCCTCAGAATCCGTACGGCAACCACGGCGGCACGCCCACCCCGAACCCGAGCGACGCCTCCGCCAGCGCCCCCGGCCGAAGCTCCCGCACCCGCCCGGCCGCCCCCAGCGCGGCCAGCGACACACCCCCGAGATACGCCGCGCCCAACTCCCGTACCGACAGCGCGACATCCGCCGCATCCGCCGTACGCTCGCAGGACGCGCCCTTCGCGTCCCCGCTCAGCCGCCAACGCCCGGCGTTCCAGGGGCAGAACGCGTCCTCCACCTCGAACACCACGTCCACCGGCGTCTGATACGTCCGCGCCTCCAGTGCGGCCCCCACCTCCACGGGCCGCACGTACAGCGAGTCCCGCACCCGCGGATGGCACCGCCGCGGGTCGGACACCAGGTACTGCCACGCGTCGTCCACCGGACGCCCCCGCACGGTCACCTTCGACGTCAGGTCGATCCCGAACAGGAACCGCCACAACGCAGCGTCCGCAGCGGGGTCCAGCCCCGCCAACTCCTCCACGATGACCGTGCCGTTGGACCCCGACAGCTCCCACTCGGGCTTGACGCGGTACCGCGCGTACCCGACCGTCTCCCCGTCCCGCTCGGCGAGCACACACTGCAGGGGCGACGCCCCCTCCCGCTCGCTCGCCGGATCGAGCACCCCGAGCCGCTCCCAGCCGGGCCGCCGGGCCAGCATCCCGGGCCGCGCCGGAACCAGCCGGGCGTACACCGCTTCGCACACGTCGAGCACATCGGCCGGCACCGCGTACCGCACCCGTACGTCATCCGTACCGTCCGGCACCGACAGCCCTACCCGGGTCGTGTCGATCTCGGCGGTCAACGACACGGTCGCGTTGCCGTATCCGAACCGCCCGTAGATCGCGGGCTCGGACGCGGTGAGTACGGCCAGCGGCTCACCCCAGGCGCGGACGTCGTCCAGCTGTCGCCGCATCATCGACGTCAGCAGTCCGCGTCGGCGATGCGTGGCGGCCACGCTGACCATCGTGACCCCCGCGACCGGCAGGGACGCCCCGCCGGGCACGGTCAGCCGGAAGCTGAACGCCCCGGCCGTCCCCACGCACTCGTCCCCGTCCCAGACACCGAGTGAACGGTCGAACTCGGTCAGCGAGTTCCACAATTCCCGCTCCTCGGCGGGCTCCGGCACCCCTCCGAAGCCCCGGATCAGGGTGTCGTACCACTTGTCCCAATCGTCCTGCCGCAGGACCCGCAAGCCGGGCGAAAGACCGTTCGCGCCAGTTCCCATGAGCCATGCCTACCAGGGCAACGCCGGACGAGCGAGAGAATTTCTCCCGGGTGGCGGCAGGGCCGCGCGCTGTGAAGTTCACTGTGAAGTCGGCCTCGGACGGGGGACAAGTGGGACCTCCCGTGCCAAGCGGCTGGTCCGATGGATAGGGTCCCGAACTAATGGCATCAGGACGAGAGCGGCGCGCGGAAGCCGAGACGTTCACGGCCCGGTTGAAGAAGCAGTGGCACCGGGTCCGCGTCGGCGTGCGCCGCGCCGCCGTGGACTACTTCCGCGGCAACGGCTCGGACTGGATCGCCCTGGCCGGTCTGCTCCTGATGGTTCCCGTGATCGCGTCGGCGACACTGGCGAACTCGGTGTGGTTCTCACCGTCCGCACTGGTCCTGCCCGTCGTCGTGGGCGGCCTGCTGCTGCGCCCGGCGAGCCTGCTCGGTCTGTACGCGGCGGCGGCCACGGCACTGATCGTGGAGTCGGTGCGGCTCGGCCCGTACACGGAGGGCCCGTCGAGGGTCACCCCGGGCGTCGTGCTCGTGGTCGCGGCCTGCGGCTTCTTCGGACTGCTCCTGGCCCAGTTCCGCAGCCGGGTCGGTGTGCCCTGGCGGCGCGGCGGCACCATGCTCTTCGACCTGCGCGAACGCATCAGGGTGCAGAGCAAGCTGCCCGACCTGCCGGACGGCTGGCACCGGGAGATGGCGCTGCGCCCGGCGGGCGGCCAGTCCTTCTCGGGCGACTTCGTGGTCGCGGCGCGCACCAACGGCGGCCGTACGCTCGAAGTGGTCCTCACCGACGTCTCCGGCAAGGGCATGGACGCGGGATCCCGCGCCCTGCTGCTGTCCGGCGCGTTCGGCGGCCTGCTCGGCTCCCTCCCGCCGCACGCCTTCCTCCCGGCCGCCAACGGCTACCTCCTGCGCCAGGACTGGGACGAGGGCTTCGCCACCTCCATTCACCTGGTCCTCGACCTGGACTCCGGCGACTACGAGCTCTACTCCGCGGGCCACCCG
>NZ_JBEXSH010000973.1:0-3191 GCF_040613555.1 Streptomyces sp. NPDC006265 | reverse complement strand
TCCCTCGTGATCATCGACACCCAGTCCGTCCGCGCGGCCGCGGGTGTCCCGAAGACCACGACGGGACTGGACGCCAACAAGAAGGTGTCGGGCCGCAAGCGGGGACTGGCCGTCGACGTGCTGGGGCTGGTCATCGGTGTCGTCGTCCTGGCCGCCTCCGCCCACGACAACGCCGCCGGCACCGCCCTGCTCGACCAGGCAGCCGAGCGGTGCGGAATGCGCCTGGAGAAGGTCCTGGTGGACCAGGGCTTCAAGGACGAGGTTCTCATCCAGGGTGCTCTGCTGGACATCGACGTCGAGGTCGTCCGCCGCAACCCGGACGACCAGGGCAAAGGCTTCGTCCCGCAACCGAAGAGGTGGGTCGTGGGGCAGGTCAACGGCACGTTGATGCTGCACCGCCGCCTGGCCCGCGAGTACGACCACCGCCCCGACACGTCCGCCTCGCGCGTCTACTGGGCCTCCATCGCGAACATGGCCCGCCGCCTCACCGCACCGAGTCCGGCCTGGCGCGACACCCTCGGGCTGGCCGCGTGAACGTCATCGAGCTCCTGGCCGACCTCCAGGCCCAGCACGACGAGACCACAGCCCGGGCCGGTGAACTGCGCGACCGGATCCAGCACTTGACCGCCTTGCTGGCCGAGACCGAAGCGCGACTCGCGGACCTGGCCACCACCCGGAAGGTCATCGCCGAACTCGTACCGGCTGGAGGCCAACCCGCACCGCCCGAGACGAACACCGCCTACCAGGCCATCGTGAACACCTTCAACCAGCACCCCGACCAAGAGTTCCGAGCCCGTGAACTGCACGAACTCCTCGGCATGCCCACCGACGAGGCATCCGTCAACATCACACGCAGCCGTCTCGGACGCCTCACCCGCCAAGGCTTCCTCATCCAGCCCGGACGAGGCCGCTACCAGAAACGGACTTAACGCCCTCTGAAGCCCGCAGGCGGTGTCGAGCCGGCGCAGATCAAGGCGGCCGCCGTGCAGGCCCGCGAGGCCGCGCAGTTCCTGTCCGCCGAGTACGGCGACGGCGTCAACCTGGTCCTCGGGGTGAAGGCACTGCTGGAAGAAGTGGTGTGGGGCGACGAGGACCGCTCCGACGACGCCGAGCGGTCCTGGGAACGCCTGGGCCGCCACCTCGGATTCGTGAGCACCCGGCCGGAGAAGCTGTACGACACGGGCCCGGACAACCTCTGGGCACTCTCGGCCACGCGGCAGGCCGTGATCGAGCTCAAGACCGGGTGCATCACCGACACGATCGCCAAGAAGGACGCCGACCAGCTCGGCGGCAGCATCCGCTGGCTCAACAAGCACAACCCCGAGGTCAAAGCCCTGCCCATCATGGTGCACCCCAGCCGCGTCTGCGACGCCAAGGCCACCCCGCAGCCGGGAATGCGCGTGGTGACGCCAGCCAAGTACGAGCTCCTGAAGCAGTCGGCCATCCAGTACGCCGTCGCGCTCGCCAGTGACATGGGGCGATGGGGCGACGAACAGGCCGTCGCCGCGCAGCTCGCTCACCACAAGCTCACGGGCGACCGCTTCTTCGACACCTACTCCGAGGCCGCCCGCACCAGCGCGTGACCATCCGCACCCCGCGGGTTTCGACGATCACCTGGTACGTTCGCTGAAGTTGAAGGGGCACCCGCCGTCCAACGGCCGCTGCCCCTCTCTTCTTGCCCGAACGCCTTCGGCGCGAGCCGCGGTCTGCGCAGCCTCGACGGAGCCGCAACGCGAGGGGGACCCACGACTATTGGGAGCACAGCAGGCGCAGGATCGTCGTGGACAGGACCCTCGTGGGGTAGGGCAAGGGGCGGCGCAACGAGCGCCGCCTCCAGAAGGTGCTGGCTCGCGCGGTGGCACCCCCGGAACGCACCGGTAGCGGCCCACCACACCGCCGGTGAGCGTCCACCGGGTGCATGCGGGGACGTTGTCCTTGGAGAACAGACCCGGGGCTAGCGAGTCGGTCGGCGGACCGACCTTGTCAGCCCAGCGCCGCCACCACCGCCGTGCGGGGCCGGGCCCCGCGTGCACACCTCCACCTCCGGGCAGCACGGCCAAGCTCCCTCCAACAGCCAGTCGAAGGTGTCGCCGGTAAGTCGGCTCGGGACGGTCAGGAACTGTGGGCGGTCCAATCCCAGCAATCCGGGGCGTCGTGGCGTGGGTCGTACAGGGCCCGGCCGCCAGCGCCGAACTGCCCCAGCTCGGCGGAGAGCGCGACACAGGTGTCGGCCTCGTCCTGCGTCCAGCTTGTGACGCGGAGCAGCAGGCCGTCCAGCGGGCCGCCGACCAGTTCGGCGTAGTGCGGGCCGGGCTCGTCGTGGTCGGCGCCATAGATCCGGCGGCGCAGCAGTTGCTGGTCATCACGGTCCATCCGTTCAGCCTGGCAGCCGCCACTGACAGCCCGGGGCACGCGAGGCTGTAAGCCGTCGTCTCACACACGCCGCCCAAGCCGACGGATGGGCCGCCTGGCGATCTTCGATGATCACGGTGGAACTCCTGTCCGGGATCCTGCGGTCGAGGATCTTCAGGAACTCGTCTCGGGCCGTGATGGGGCTGAGCACGGTTCCGTACACGCCGGTCACCGCCAGCACGGGCCTCGAGGTCTCCGACTCCCGGTCGGCCGACTGGTAGGCGGCGAATGCTGAGGTGCCGTTCTCGATCTGGCCGTAGAGCGGCGACGCGATCTTCTGGTCGGGCTCGGCGTGATCGGACTCCGTGAAGGTGCCGTTCAGGACCGACTTGGGCATCTTCAACCGGTAGGGAGTGGGTGGGGCACCCTCATTTCCGGGGCCTTTGGCCGATGAGTCGCCGCTCTCTTCACCGCCGCCACAGCCGGTCAGTGTGACCGTGGCCATGGCCGTGGCCACGGCCGCAACTGCTGCCGGCCTCAGATATCGCTTCACGTGTCTCCCCACCACAGACAGTTCGAACTTGATCACTTTGCCATGACGCGCCTGGCCCGGTGCCCGGACAGCCGCGCGCGATAGTCTTCAGGCCCGGGGAAACTCGCACCGCACGACGCCGGGGTGACGGAGTCCACTGGCCTGCCCGCTCGCGGAAACGGCCTATCTTTCTGGCGCGTCCTTCCTTTCTGGCGTGGTGCTGCACTCTTCTCACTGTGGTGCGGCACCCTCGCTCATGGTGCGGCATGCCCCATTCGTGGTGCGGCGTTCTTTTCGCCACGATACG
>NZ_JBEXSH010000972.1:0-3199 GCF_040613555.1 Streptomyces sp. NPDC006265 | reverse complement strand
CAACGACGGGTATCCGGCCTGAGAAGGCGTCCGGACACAGTGGGACTGAAACATGCCCACACACGCAAGAGGTATGACTGCCTTCGGGTTGTAAAGGCGCCGCCTCGGGACGCCTCAGCTCGTAGTCACCGTCTGCATCGCGCCGAGCCGCAGGACGTGCCAGCTCGAAGTCACCGTCCCTGTCGGTCAGGTCCGCAGGGGCCGCCGCCGGCCCCTGCGCCCCACCCGAGCCGTCCGGATCCCCGGAAGGACCCTGCGGCCGTGGACGGCTCCACCACTTCGCCTTCGTGGGCTTCCCCTCGTTCATGCTCTCCCCACAGCCGCGGCACGGCTCGTCGCGGTGGCCGCAGTTCGTCGAATCGGCGCCCGGCCACATCTCGGCGGCGGGCGACAACCCCCGGATTCAATCAGGTTCGCGGGCTACCGCGCAGAGACCGGTCAGTGAGCCGTGCGCGAGGAGGCGGAGGAGGAGGGGAACGAGGTCGGATCCGGGAGGGGCACGGCGAACAGGGGGGCCGTGATCTCGGGGACCGATGACCATGAGGTCAGGGCGGCCGGTGTGGCCGTCTCGAGCGGTCGTATCAGCGGGGACATGACCGCGGCACCGGCCATCGCCGGGGCGGTCAGCGCGTACAGCGCCTGGTGCCGGGCGGCGGACGGCACCCCGGGCCGGAGCGGGGCGGACACCTCCGCCGGGGCGACCGGGGCGTGGCCGAGCGCGTTCTGGCCGTGCACCTGTCCGAGCAGCGGCGCGGTCCGGCGGCGCTGGGATTCGGGAGGGGTCGCGGCGGCGGTGCCCTGGGTGCGCATCGGTGTCACGTTGCTCCCCGTGCCCTGGCCGCCGCGGGCCTCCGTGCCGGTCGGGGCGACCGTGGTGACGCCGCCCAGCGCGATCGCGGCCAGGGAGACGGCACCGGCGGCCGCGAACGCGAACCGCAGCCGCGAGGAGGACCGGTCGCCGTCGTGGCGGCCGACGTCGTGGATGCGGAAGCCCCTCGCCGAGGGGAGGCCGCTGGGGCCGGAGGGCAGACGGCCGGTGTCGGAGGGGATGCTCCGGCCTCCCGGGGACGCGGGCAGCGCGGGCAGGTGCGGCCGGGACGGGACGTACCCGAACTCGAACCGCTCACCGCGCTTCACTCCGAAGGCGCCGGACGATCCGAACCGCCCGGACAGACCGCCGGGCAGCCCTCCTCCGCCCGGCGGTGTGACATCACCGTCCGGGCCGCCGCCCGCGGGTAGTCCCTGCAGGCGGGCCAGGAAACTCTCGGACGGGGGAGGCGGGGCCGCCTCCGCGAAGACGTTCTTCAGCCGGCGCTGGGCCTCCACCTCCGCCTTGCACTTCGGGCAGGTGGCCACATGCGCCAGTACGCGCTCACGCGCGTCATGACCGAGCTCTCCGTCCACCAGGGCGGAGAGTCGGTCTCCCAGATGCTGCTCTGCGAGGTGACCCTCGGAGGCTTTCGGCCGAGATCCGCTCACGCGCTCGCGCCCCCTCCTCCCAGAGCAGGGACACGGGGCACGAAGGAGCGGCGCTCGGCGCGCGCCTCCGGGGAGCGGTGCGCGAGGGCCTTGCGCAGCTGCGAGCGCCCGCGGTGGATCCGCGAGCGGACCGTGCCGAGCTTGACGCCGAGGGTCGCGGCGATCTCCTCGTACGACAGTCCTTCGATGTCGCACAGGACGACCGCGGCGCGGAACTCGGGGGCGAGGGTGTCAAGGGCCTGCTGGACGTCCGCGTCGAAGTGCGCGTCGTTGAAGACCTGCTGCGGCGTCGGCTCCTTGCTGGGCAGCCGCTCGGCCGCGTCCTCGCCGAGCGCGTCGAAGCGGATGCGCTGCTTGCGGCGGACCATGTCCAGGAACAGGTTCGTGGTGATGCGGTGCAGCCAGCCCTCGAAGGTGCCCGGCGTATAGGTCGACAGGGAGCGGAAGACGCGGACGAAGACCTCCTGCGTGAGGTCCTCCGCGTCGTGCTGGTTGCCGGTCAGACGATAGGCGAGCCGGTAGACCCGGCCGCTGTGCGTGCTGACGATCTCCTCCCACGTGGGCGGAGTCCACGCCTGCCCGTCCGCGTCGGTGGTGAAGGTCGCGGTCTGGGCGAAGTCAGCGGCGTGACGGTGGTCAGCAGCGGTGTCGTTCACGGATGTCGGCCTGCCCGCCGATCCGAGGAAGCGCCGGAGCACTCCTGCGCGATCCACAGGCGCAGCCGCACCTCCCCTGTCAGCTCTGGTGGTGTCCAGTGGAGCCCCTACCATAGCCACCTCGCCCGTTAGGACCGGATAAGCGGTTTTACGAGAATTTGATGTGGGTGGATACCCCTCGTACTGCTGCGTTGGCACTTGCTCGCCGATCCGATCCACCGCCCGCCCCCGTCCCGACCCGGCGCCACTTGCTCATCCCTTTAAACGACCGGTCCCATCTGCGGGTTCCCGCGCCCAACGGATACAGTCACGCCCAGGCATTCACGGGGACAGGAGAGGGTCATTACCGGCAACCGGCAGACGAGCTGGGCGTTCGCCGACGCCTATGTCGCCGAGGACGAAGCGCTGCACTGGGCCCGGGACCGGGCCCGTGAGGCAGGGCTGCGCTCGGTGACGCCCGGCACGGGCGCTGCGCTGCGGTTGCTGGCCGCGTCGGTCGACGCGAAGGCCGTCGCGGAGATCGGGACCGGCTGCGGTGTCTCCGGGATCCACCTCCTGCACGGTATGCGGCCCGACGGCGTCCTGACGACCGTGGACCCCGAGCCCGAGCACCAGCAGTTCGCCCGGCAGGCCTTCCGCGCCTCCGGCTTCGCCAGCAACCGGGCCCGCTTCATCCCGGGCCGCGCCCTGGACGTGCTGCCGCGCCTCGCGGACGCCGGCTACGACCTGGTCTTCTGCGACGGTGACCGCCTGGAGGTCATGGACTACCTCGCTGAATCGTTGCGTCTGCTGCGCACCGGCGGGCTGGTCGTCTTCGAGGGCGCCTTCGCCAACGGCCGGACGGTCGACTCCGGACCGCAGCCCACCGAGGTGCTGCGGCTGCGGGAGCTGCTGCGCGCGGTGCGCGAGAGCCAGGAGCTCGTGCCGTCTCTGCTGCCGGTGGGCGACGGTCTGCTGTGCGCGGTGAAACGCTAGTGCCGTGGCAGGCAACGTTTGCCCGTTGAGGAGCGGCGTTTGGTGCGTGCTCTCGGCGTGCCGGCCGGAAGCCCTCGTACTGGACGTAC
>NZ_JBEXSH010000971.1:1920-3199 GCF_040613555.1 Streptomyces sp. NPDC006265 | reverse complement strand
CCCTGCCTCGATCGCCGCCCAGTCGACGGCGCCGCCGGGCGGCGGCGCGCCGGCCGGGGCGAGCACGTCGACGTGCGGTCCGTGCAGCCAGCCGCGCCGCACCTGCACGCCGGGCACGCCCCGCTCGCCCAGTTCTCGGGCGACCGGGACGACGTGCCGGGCCAGCCAGGCCGGTGTCACCGGCATCCGGGTATGGAGTCGCACCCCCGTCAGGCCGGCGGAATCCGGCCTCACGGCAATGCGCTCCGGAGCGTGAACCCCCATGTCCTTTCACCTTCCGAGAAGAGCCACAATGAATTCGTGAACCTGAATCCCATGATTGGCGCCAGGAATTCGAGCCGGAAGGGAAAACGGTCCGGCGCTTACATACGTCATCGTTTCCGTGACACCCGGCTGCGGGCCAGGATTACGGAATATTGAATTCCGCTTCGAGGGCGCGGGTGAGCTGGCCGGAAACCGCCAAGAAGGCAGGTCGACCGGTGTACTCTCCGCGAGTGACATCTACGTCCCCCACAACGCCCCCCACCCCGTCCGCCACGGACGCCGAGTGCCTCGCCCTCACCCGCAACCTGCGCCGCCGAGGCGTGGCCGTGCTCTCCGTGTTCGGCCTGATGTGGGCCGTGGCGGCGGCCTCCGGTACCGGCTCGGCGACGGATGTCGCGCCGGTCGCCATCGAGGTGGCGGCGCTGCTGATCACCGCGGCGGCGATCTACCTGGGGTACCGGAAGAACGCCGCGCCCTCGCCCCGGACGGTGGACCTTCCGGCCAACTGGGCGCGCGGCGTGGGCATCGTCAACACCGTCGAGCTGGCGGCCATCTTCGCCGTGATCGCCGCGTCCAACGCCGCGGGCCGGCCCGAGGTCATCCCCGCGGGCATCGCCCTCGTCGTGGGCCTGCACTTCTTCCCGCTCGCCCGCCTGTACGACCAGTGGCAGTACCGGTGGACGGCGTCGTTGCTGACCGTCGTCGCGGTCGCCGGGTTCGTGCTCGCCGCGGCCGGCGTCGCGACCGAGACCGTGCGGATCGTGGTGGGCCTGGGCAGCGCGGTGGTGCTGTGGGCCTCGTCGTACCACCTGGCCCTGCGCGGCTGACCCTCACCGGGACGATCTGAACGCAAGGATGTGCCCGACCGGCCGAGGCCGGACAGGCGCATCCTTGAAGCGTTCACGCTGTGGTGCTTATGCGCTGACGCTGGTTCAGCAGGCCGAGCAGGTGCTGGACGAGGAGGACGAGGTGCCGATCGAGCCGCTGGAGGCGCCCATCTCCGGCAGGGCGACGC
>NZ_JBEXSH010000971.1:0-1820 GCF_040613555.1 Streptomyces sp. NPDC006265 | reverse complement strand
CGTCGGTGACCTCGAGGGTCTCCAGCTCGTCCGCGTCGAAGCCCTCGAACGCCTTGTCCGCGTCCTGGTTCTTGATGTCCTTGGCGGTCATGTCGAAATCCTTCCGAAGATCCTGGGTGAGTGGTTCAGCAGGCCGAGCAGGTGCTGGAGGACGAGGACGAGGTGCCGATCGAGCCGCTGGAGGCGCCCATCTCCGGCAGGGCGACGCCGTCGGTGACCTCGAGGGTCTCCAGCTCGTCCGCGTCGAAGCCCTCGAACGCCTTGTCCGCGTCCTGGTTCTTGATGTCCTTGGCGGTCATGTCGCATTCCCTTCGTCGAGGCCGTCGATTCCGTCACCGGAAACCCCGGCCATGAATTTCTGGTCGCCTTCCGGGATTTGTTTCTTTCCCGTCCGGCTCTGACATCAATATTGCTCGGCCGGTCATCCCGGCGCCAGGGTTCGCGGTCGCCGGCTGACATTTATCACGGGGCGGATGACTTTTCGCCGACGCCCGGATTTCCGGGGGCGCCGAGCGGAATTGCCCAGTCAGGGCTGTTCACCATGTGCCATTCCTCGCCCGGGTTCGCGGGCAGCTCGGTGCCGGTGGCCGGCGTGCCCAGCAGGAAGTCGCCCACCGACGACTCCCGGAGGTAGTCCAGGCCCAGCACCCGGGCCGACAGGTCGGCGTCGCCGTTGCCCAGCCCGCAGGGCGCCAGGCCCATCGCCGTGGCCACCAGGTACATGGTCTGGTAGAGCACCCCGGTGTGCCGCAACGTCGTGGCGTAGGCCATCGCCCGGTACTTCCACGCCATCCGCTGGAACCGCGAGGTCACCGTGAAGAGCACGTCGGGGTGGACGTCGAAGCCCACCGAGCGGGACGCGACGCCCAGCAGTGCCCGCCGGTCCGCCTCCTCGGCGCTGACCAGGACCAGGCGGTGCGCGTAGGAGTCGTACTGGTAGACGCCCGGCTCCAGTCCGTCGCAGCGCAGCACCGTGACGTACAGCTCCAGTTCGTACAGCGAGCCGCCGCTCGGGTAGGGTCGTGAGACGACCTCGTCCTCACCGGGGGAGTCCGCGCCCGGGGTGCGGTGGACGCGCACGCGCTGCACCCGGTACAGGAACTCGCCCAGCTCGCGGGCCGTCAACGCCCGCTCCCCGAAGGTGCGGTGGGAGCGGCGGGACTCGATGGCGGCGGTCAGCGACGGGTCGGCGGCGTCGAGGTCGGCGCGGCGCGGGCGGTACAGCTCGGTGACCGGGCCGGGCGGCGCGGGCTTCACGGCGGGCAGCGGGTCGATCTCGCCCCGGTAGGGGTAGACCGCCCCGAAGACGCCGTCGTAGCGCCCGGAGCGGATCCGCGAGTGGAACAGCAGATCGTGGAAGTCCCACTGCCGCAGCACCGGTTCACAGTCGGAGGCGTACGTGCCGTCCGGGCCGGCGACCTCGGCGAAGCCCAGCCCGACCAGATGGGCCAGGACGTCGAGGGTCTCCGCCTCGCTCAGCCCGGTGACCTCCCCGGCGCTCCCGGCCCGGCCCGGCTGCCCCAGGGCGGCGGCGAGTTCACGCGCCGCCCGGTCGACCAGCACCGCGCGGAACCTCACCAGCGGTGACTCCAGAACGAGCACGCCCTCGCGCGTACGGCAGAACGCGAACCGGGAGAGGCGGACGCGGTCGCCGGCGGCCACGTCCGCGACCCGGTGCCCGGCATCCCGCGCGGTCGGCTCCAGCCGCAGCAGCTCCCTCCGCAGCGGCGGCTCGTCGTGCGTCAGCACGCTGTACGCCAGCAGCTGCCCGGCCCGCTCCAGCAGGGCGTCGGCCCGCTCCCGGCCGGCCGCGTCGAGAC
>NZ_JBEXSH010000970.1:0-3205 GCF_040613555.1 Streptomyces sp. NPDC006265 | reverse complement strand
GGGCTTCCGGCCGGCACGCCGAGAGCACGCACCGGACGCCGCTCCTTAACGGGCAAACGTTGCCTGCCGCGGCACTAGCCGCCAGAAGGGCCCTAGCCGCACGCCACCTCGTCCCCCCGCACCACCCCGACCTCGCCCTGCCCCGGATCCTCGGCCCGCACCTTTTGTACGCGTTCGAAGTCAGCTCCCGCGATCACCTTCAGGGTGGCGCCCAGGCCCTTGACCACCCGCAGTTCGCTGCCCGGCAGGGCGGTCGCCAGGGACCTGGCCGAACGGTCCCAGCGGGGGTCGTAGGCGACGACCGTGCGCTTCACGTCGCGGGTGGCGGCGTTCACGGGGGCCTTGGTCGTGCGGAAGCCCGTCGACGCCAGGGCCGCGTCCACGCGGCGGCCGAGGCCGGGCGTGCCGGTGCCGTTCTCCACCTGGACGCGGATCTGCTGCGGGGCCACCGGGACGACCCGGGCCGCGCCGCGCGGCCGGTGCACGGACAGCGGCTGGTCCTGGCGCAATGCCTGGAAGAGGCGCTCCGACTTCACCGGGTCCCACTTCAGCGTCGAACCGACGCCCTTCACGGCGTACCCCATCCGCCCGATCGGGACGGTCGTGAACTCGGAGGAGGAGGGGGAGAAGTTCCGCATGGCGCGGCCCAGGTCCAGCATCTCGTCCGTGCCGAAGCCCTTGTCGGCCCGCACCGAGCCGAGCACCGCCCGGGTCACGTCCCGGAACATCATCGGGTTGAGGAGGATCCCGGACGAGGTGAGCCGTTCCACGAGCGCCGCCATGAAGTGCTGCTGCCGCTTCATGCGGCCCAGGTCGGACGCCCCGTCGAGGTGCCGGGCGCGGACGAACTGGAGCGCCTGCCCGCCCGCGAGGGTGTGCCGCCCGGCCGGCAGGTTCAGGCCGGTGTAGCTGTCCTTGAGGGGGTCGGCCGTGCAGATCTGCACGCCCCCGACGACGTCCACCGTCTTCATGAAGCTGGTGAAGTCGACCTCCAGGTAGTGGTCGATCTTCACCTTCGTCATGCTCTCGACGGTGCGCACGGTCAGCTGCGGCCCGCCCTCGGCGTACGCGGCGTTCAGCTTGACGGGGTGCCCGTGGTGCCGCTTGCCCGACACCCGGTCGACATGCGCCGGCGTCACCGCGTACGAGTCGCGCGGCAGGCTCACCACGCTGGCCCGTTTCCGGTCCCCGGAGATGTGCACGATCATGATCGTGTCGGTGCAGTGGCAGGGCGCGCCGCCGAGGCGGTACTTGCGGCGCTCCTCCTTGCTGATCTTCTCGCGGCCGTCGGTGCCGACCAGCAGGACGTTCATGCCGTGACCCGCCCGCGGGCGGTTCTTCATGTCCTTGAAGGGGTCGACCCGGGCGATGTCCGCGTCCAGGCTGGTCATCACCGCGTGTCCGATACCGGCGGAGGCGAGGACCACCACGGACAGCGTGGTGACCGCCCGCATGGCCCAGCGCGGCTTGCGGGCGGGCCGTGCGGGTCTGCGCGGAGCGCGGCGGGGGGTGGGGGGCTGTGGGCGGCGGCGGGGAGTGGCGGTGGACCGAGGGGACCGCGGCGGCGTGGGCATGGGGCACCTCCGGACGACGGCCGTACGTGGGATCCGTGAAACCGTAGGCCGATACGATCTGCGGCCCGCTCCACCGCCCCGGCGGCGCGCAATGCTGTCCCCCGTTCGCGGTAACGTGAGGCCCCTATGAACGCCAATCCCGACGTGCGGCACCCCGCCGTTTCCGTGATCATGCCCGTCCTCGACGAGGAGCGGCATCTGCGGGGAGCAGTCCAAGCGATCCTCGCGCAGGAGTACGCCGGCGAGATGGAGGTCGTGATCGCCCTCGGTCCGTCCACGGACCGCACGGACGAGATCGCCGCCGAGCTCGTGGCCGAAGACGCGCGTGTCCACACCGTCCCCAACCCCACCGGCCGTACGCCCGCGGCGCTGAACGCGGCGATCAAGGCCTCCCGGCATCCGATCGTCGTCCGCGTCGACGGGCACGGCATGCTCTCGCCGAACTACATCGCGACCGCCGTACGGCTCCTGGAGGAGACCGGCGCGCAGAACGTCGGCGGCATCATGCACGCCGAGGGCGAGAACGACTGGGAGCACGCGGTCGCCGCCGCCATGACCTCGAAGATCGGGGTCGGCAACGCCGCCTTCCACACCGGTGGCCAGGCCGGTCCGGCCGAGACCGTGTATCTCGGTGTGTTCCGGCGCGAGGCGCTGGAGCAGCAGGGCGGCTACAACGTGGAGTTCATCCGCGCCCAGGACTGGGAGCTGAACTTCCGCATCCGCGAGGCCGGCGGCCTGGTCTGGTTCTCGCCCGAGCTGAAGGTGTCCTACCGGCCGCGGCCGAGTGTGAAGGCGCTCGCCAAGCAGTACAAGGACTACGGCCGCTGGCGGCACGTGGTCGCCCGCTTCCACGAGGGCTCGATCAACCTGCGTTACCTCGCCCCGCCGACCGCCGTGTGCGCGATCGGGGCCGGGATCCTGGTGGGCGCCCTGCTGACGCCGTGGGGTTTCGTCGTGCCCGGCGGCTATCTCGCGGCGATCCTGCTCGGCTCGGTTCCGGCGGGCAAGGGCCTGCCGCTGAAGGCGCGGCTGCAGATCCCCGTGGCGCTGGCCACGATGCACATGTCGTGGGGCTGGGGTTTCCTGACCAGCCCGCGGGCGCTGGCGAAGAAGGTCATCGCCTCCCGGCGCCCCGCGGTGCGTGCGGACGCCGCCGCTGGCTGACCCGACCTGACGTGACCGTGGGCCCCCTTCCCGACAGGGAAGGGGGCCCACGCTGTGCGTGGCCGCGGCCGCGCGGCGATCAGCAGCCGGGGCCGCGGCAGCCGCCGGAGCAGGAGGACTCGCTGGAGGCGTTGTTGTTCTTCAGCCAGGACGGCAGGTTGACGCGCTTGCCGCCGAGGGTCTTGAACGAGTCGCCGGAGTAGCCGGAGCTGACGTAGGTCTTGCAGGTGAACAGCGGCCCCATGGTGCAGAAACGAGGAGGCGGCGGTGTTGCCGACGACCTGGTTCTGGCCGTTGTCGAGGTGGCATCGAGACCGGGCCCCTCGCCGACGCCGAGCGCACCGGACTGCGCGGGCGGCGCATCGGGTCGTGTTCCAGAGCGTCCATCTGCTGCCGCACCGCTCCGCGCCGGAGAACGTCGAAACCGGCCATGGTCTACAACGGCGGCGCCCGCCGCGGCCGCAGGC
>NZ_JBEXSH010000969.1:0-3206 GCF_040613555.1 Streptomyces sp. NPDC006265 | reverse complement strand
CGTGGCGGCCGCCGCGGGGGGCCTCCGCGCGCGCCGGGCGTCGTGCGGCGCGGGGCCCGGCGCGCCCCCCCCCCGGGGGGGGGGGGGGGGGCTGGGGCACGGGGGAGACCCACGACTTCGAGTCGCGGTACCTGGAGGGCCTGATCGGGCCGCTCGCCGAGGTGCCCGCCCGGTACGCGGAGCGCTCGCCCGCCGCCCACGCCGACCGCCTCACCGTGCCGTTCCTGCTGCTCCAGGGCTTGGACGACGTGATCTGCCCGCCCGTCCAGTGCGAGCGGTTCCTGGCCCGGCTGGAGGGCCGCAAGGTGCCGCACGCGTACCTCGCCTTCGAGGGGGAGGGGCACGGGTTCCGCAGGGCGGAGACCATGGTGCGCGCCCTGGAAGCCGAACTCTCCCTCTACGCCCAGGTGTTCCGCCTGGCCCCGCCCGGCATCCCCACTCTGGAGCTCAGCAAGTGAACCAGCTCGTCCGACCGCCCCGGCTCGCCCCCGGCGCCCGTGTCGCCGTCGTCGCGCCCAGCGGTCCCGTGCCCGAGGAGCGCCTCCAGGCAGGGCTCGACATCCTGCGCGGCTGGGATCTCGACCCCGTGGTGATGCCCCATGTGCTGGACCGGCAGCGGGAGTTGGACTACCTGGCCGGCACGGACGAGCAGCGGGCCGCCGACCTCCAGGCCGCCTGGTGCGATCCGTCCGTCGCGGCCGTGCTGTGCGCCCGGGGCGGGTACGGGGCGCAGCGCATGGTCGACCTGCTCGACTGGGAGACGATGCGGGCGGCGGGCCCGAAGGTGTTCGCCGGGTTCAGCGACGTCACCGTCCTGCACCAGGCCTTCGCCACCCGTCTGGGCCTGGTAACCCTGTACGGACCCGCGGCCGCAGGAGTCGACTTCCTCAAGAACGCCCGGGCCCAGGAGCACCTGCGGGCCACCCTCTTCGAGCCGGAGTCCGTGCGGACCGTCACGGCCGTGCCCCCGGGCGGCGCCGCACTGGTCCCGGGCCGCGCCCGGGGCGTCACCCTGGGCGGCTGCCTGAGCCTGCTCGCGAGCGACCTCGGCACCCCGCACGCCCACACCGGGGCGCGGGGCGGGCTGTTGCTGGTGGAGGACATCGGCGAGAGCCCGTACCGCGTGGAGCGGTACCTCACCCAACTCCTGCGCACCGGCTGGCTCGCCGGGGTCGCCGGGATCGTCCTCGGGTCCTGGGCGGGGTGCGGCCCGTACGGGGAGCTGCGCGCGGTCTTCGCCGACCGGCTCGGCGGTCTCGGTGTCCCGGTCGTGGAGGAGTTCGGGTTCGGGCACCGTGAGGGCGCGCTGACCATGCCTCTCGGGATCGGGGCCGAACTGGACGCCGAGGTGGGCACGTTGACGCTGGACGAACCGGCCCTGAGCTGAGCGACCCCTGCCGAATCCTTCGGACAGGGTGGCCCGCGGCGGCCGCGGCTACACCAACCGGCTGACCCCCACGTGCCATTCCGAGAGCTCGCCCTCCGGTCTCATCGGCCTGCCGGACACGCCGCCGCGCGACACCAAGGGCACCTACCTCGACTGGACGAGCGCGCCGCTCGAGCGCAGCCTCGACGTCGTCGGCGCACCCCCGGGCCACGCCCAAGGTCGTCTCCGCGAAGGCCGAGCGCGCCCAGAAGTCCGCCGACGCGGCCGACAAGCTCGTCCTGTTCGCCAAGCTCTACGATGTCGCCCCGACGGCACCCGCATCCTGGTGCGCCGTCTGGTCGCGCCGGTGCGCGTCCCGGACGTCGCCAAGAGCTTCACCGCCACCCTGCCCGGCATCGTGCACCGGTACGAGACCGGGCACCGGCTGCGGTTCGTGATCGCCGCGAGCGACGACGCGTACTTCGGCAACCGGGGGGTCAAGCCGGTGACCGTGGTCAGCGGGCCGGGCGGCACCGGGGTGCTGCGGCTGCCGGTCGCCGGCTCCTTACGGCCGACTGGGGACACGCGGGCAGCGCGGCTACTGTGGCGGGGTGCCGCACCACGCATCCCGCCACCTCGCCGAAGGCCCCCGGGTGGGCATACGCCACTTCACCTACGAGGACGGTGCCGAGTTCACCGCCCGCGCCCGGGAGAGCAAGGACCTGCACCAGCCGTGGCTCTTCCCGCCCACCACGGCGCAGGCCTACAACGCCTACGCGGGCCGGCTGATCGAGGACCCGTCCAAGGCCGGCTTCCTGGTCTGTGAGAAGAGCGACGGGGCCATCGGCGGGTTCATCAACATCAACAACATCGTCGAGGGCGGCTTCCAGTCCGGCGCGCTGGGCTACGGGGCCTTCGCGCACGCCGCCGGGCGAGGGCTGATGCGCGAAGGGCTGGACCTCGTCGTGCGGTACGCGTTCGGCCCGATGCGGCTGCACCGGCTGGAGATCAACGTCCAGCCGGGCAACGCCGCGTCGATCGCCCTGGCCCGCGGCTGCGGGTTCCGCCTGGAGGGGTTCTCGCCGAAGATGCTCTTCGTCGACGGGGCCTGGCGCGATCACGAACGCTGGGCGATCACCACCGAGATGATCACCCGGCCAGGGCGGCACTGAGTCCGCCCGGCGCTTACGCCTGGCGGTCCACGTACTCGTAGACCGAGCCGTCCGGATGCAGCGCGATGAGGTTGCGGCCCGCCGGTGAGGCGATCGGGCCAGCGACGATGTGGGCCCCCAGTTCGGTCAGCACCTTGTGGGTCTCCTCGACATCCGTCACGGCGATCGTCGCGGCGACCTTGCGCAGCACCTCGAGTTCGGCCGGGGGGCCGCTCATCAGCAGGAAACAGCCGATCGCCGCCACCTGGACTCCTCCCCGCTCGAAGCGCTGGGCTCTGCCGCCCGCCAGCCGCTCGTAGAAGGGGATCGCGGTCTCGAGGTCGTCGACGCAGACGCGCAACGTGGCACCCAGAATCTCCATGCCGCCGAGCCTAGTTACGCAGAGGGGGGCGAGGGTACCCGGCCGGGCATGAAGCCGTTGGATCACCTGGAGCATCTGGACAAGCATCTCGTCGACGAGCTGGCACAGGTGGCGCGCGAGACCGTGCGGGACGAACTGCGCGAGCAGACGCGCAGGCAGCGCCGCAAGGCCGCGCTGTACGCCGCGTCCGGCGCGCTCGCCCTGTACGCGGGCGCGGCCCTCGTCCTCGATGGTCCAGTGACCGTCCTCGGGCTTCAGCACGGCGTGGTGCCAGGAGACCCGGTCGTCGTCGATGACGATCTCGCAC
>NZ_JBEXSH010000968.1:0-3213 GCF_040613555.1 Streptomyces sp. NPDC006265 | reverse complement strand
GACCCGGTGAGACGACAGACCGCCGCCCCGGCTCGGCAGTGGCCGAACCGGGGCGGCGGCGGGTTACGGGGAGAGGGGCAGCGGGGACTTTGGCCCCTCCCCCCGAGTCTCGGGACCGGCCTAGCCCATCTCCTCCAGGGCCTTGCCCTTCGTCTCCTTGACGAACTTCAGGACGAACGGGATCGAGAGCGCGGCGAACGCGGTGTAGATCACGTACGTCACGGAGAGGTTCCAGTCGGCCAGCGAGGGGAAGCTCGCGGTGATGGCCCAGTTGGCGATCCACTGCGCGGCGGCGGCCACGCCCAGCGCGGCGGCCCGGATCCGGTTCGGGAACATCTCGCCGAGCATGACCCAGACGACCACACCCCAGGACAGGGCGAAGAAGAGGACGAAGACGTGCGCGGCGATCAGGGCGATCCAGCCCTGCGCGGCCGGCAGCTTGCCGTCGACGAGGTGGTACGAGAACGCCCAGGCCTCCAGTGCCAGGCCGACGACCATGCCGACCGAGCCGATGATCGCGAGCGGCCTGCGGCCGATGCGGTCGACGAAGATCATCGCGATGACGGTGCCGACGATGTTGATGATCGACGTGGTGAAGGAGTAGAAGAACGAGTCCGCGGGGTCGACACCGACCGACTGCCACAGCGTCGAGGAGTAGTAGAACGCGACGTTGATGCCGACGAACTGCTGGAAGACCGACAGGCCGATGCCGACCCAGACGATCGGCTTGAAGAAGAAGCTGCCGCCGAGCAGGTCCTTGAAGCTCGACTTGTGCTCGCTCTTCATGGCGCCCTCGATCTCGGCGACACGGGCGTCCAGGTCGACGTCCTTGCCCTCGACCTCGGCGAGGATCTCCCGGGCGCGCTCGTGCTTGCCGACGGAGATGAGGAAGCGCGGGGACTCGGGGATGGCGAAGGAGAGCAGCCCGTAGAGGACGGCCGGGACGACCATGACGCCGAGCATGACCTGCCAGGCCTCCAGGCCCATCAGCTTCCCGCGCTGGTCACCGTCGGCGGCGTTCAGCAGGCCCCAGTTGACCAGCTGCGACACGGCGATGCCGATGACGATCGCGGCCTGCTGGAAGGAGCCGAGCCGGCCGCGGTAGGCGGGCGGGGCGACCTCGGCGATGTAGGCCGGACCGATCACGGAGGCCATGCCGATGGCGAAGCCGCCGACGACGCGCCAGAAGGCGAGGTCCCACAGGGCGAAGGGCAGCGCCGAGCCGACGGCGCTGACCGTGAAGAGGACCGCGGCGATCTGCATGCACCGGATACGGCCGATGCGGTCGGCTATGCGGCCGGCGGTGGCCGCGCCGACGGCGCAGCCGATGAGGGCGATGGCGATGACCTGGGCCAGGGCTGCGGAGCCGACGTCGTAGCGGCCGCGGATGGCTTCGACGGCACCGTTGATCACGGAGCTGTCGTAGCCGAAGAGGAAACCGCCCATCGCGGCCGCCGCCGCGATGAAGATGACGTGCCCGAGATGATCGGGGTGAGCCGTCCTGACTCCTGACTTGGATGCCTGCGCTGTGCTGGTCACGTGTACTCCTCGGGCCACCGGCAACGCTGCCGGAGGGAATCAGCCCTTCGAGGTCCACCTGAAGGTACCTGAAGGTAAAAGGAACGTTGCCGAGACTATGCCTTCAAGTTTCGAAGTCAATAGGGCAATAGCTATCGCTCTGAGGCAGGAATGAAGGGGAAGTGTGTTCAAGTGTTGAAGTCGTGAAGGCGCAGGTGAGACCGGTGTAGAACACACCTATCTAGCGGAGGCGCTGGCTGATGACCTTCGACACACCGTCGCCCTGCATGGAGACGCCGTAGAGCGCGTCGGCGACCTCCATCGTGCGCTTCTGGTGGGTGATCACGATCAGCTGGGAGGCCTCCTGGAGCTCCTGCATGATCCGGATCAGCCGCTGGAGGTTGGTGTCGTCGAGGGCGGCCTCGACCTCGTCCATGACGTAGAACGGGCTGGGCCGCGCCTTGAAGATCGACACGAGCATCGCCACGGCGGTCAGCGACCGCTCCCCGCCCGAGAGCAGCGACAGTCGCTTGACCTTCTTGCCCGGCGGACGCGCCTCGACGTCCACGCCAGTGGTGAGCATGTTGTCGGGGTCGGTCAGCACCAGCCGCCCCTCGCCGCCGGGGAACAGCCGGCTGAAGACGCCCTCGAACTCCCGGGCCGTGTCGCGGTAGGCCTCGGTGAAGACCTGCTCGACGCGCTCGTCGACCTCCTTCACCACCTGCAGGAGGTCCGCCCGCGTCTTCTTCAGGTCTTCGAGCTGCTCGCTGAGGAACTGGTGGCGCTCCTCCAGCGCCGCGAACTCCTCCAGCGCGAGCGGGTTCACCTTGCCGAGCTGCTGGTAGGCCCGTTCGGCGGCCTTGAGGCGCTTCTCCTGCTCGGCCCGAACGAACGGCCGGGGCCGGTTGCGCGGGTGCTCCGGGTCCTCCGGCAGCTCCTCGCCCTCGGCGGGGGGCGAGGGCGGCACGAGCTGGTGCGGTCCGTACTCCGCCACCAGTCCGGCCGGTTCGACACCCAGCTCCTCCAGCGCCTTGGTCTCCAGCTGCTCGATGCGCAGCCGCTTCTCGGCGCCGAGTACCTCGCCACGGTGGACCGAATCCGTCAACTTGTCGAGTTCGGCCTTGAGATCGCGCCCCTCGGTGCGGGCGCGGGCGAGTTCCTGCTCCCGGCGGGCCTTCGCGGCCTCGGCGGCGGTGCGCTCCTCGTCGGCACGGGCCAGGGAGACCTCGACATGCGCGAGCAGCTGCCGCGCACCCGAGCCGACGGCCTCGGCGACGGCCGCCTCGTGCCGCAGCCGGGCCCGCCGCTGTTCGGCACGCGCGCGTGCCTCGCGTTCGGCGCGGGCCGCCCGGTCCAGGGAGTCGGCCCGTCCGGCCAGCCCCTTGACCCGTTCCTCGTGCGTACGAACCTGGAGGCGGGCCTCCATCTCGGTCTGGCGGGCGTTGGCGCCGTCGGCGGCGAGCCGGTCGCGGGCGGAGGTGTCGGGCTCCTCCTCGATCGGCATCTCCTCGGCGACGGCGAGCCGCTCGGCGAGCTCCTCGACCTCTTCGATTGCCCTGTCGAGGGCTTCCTGCGCCCGGGCCGCGGCGGCGGTGGACCGCTCGGCCTCCCCCGCCGCGCCCCGCGCCTGTCCGGCGAGGCGGCCGAGCTGCTGGGCGACGGCCGACTTCTCCCGGTCGGCGGCCCGGCGCCGCT
>NZ_JBEXSH010000967.1:0-3246 GCF_040613555.1 Streptomyces sp. NPDC006265 | reverse complement strand
GCCAGCAGCACGACCCGGTCCGCGAGCTGTTCGGCCAGGGCCTGGCCAACATCGCCGCCCCGCTGTTCGGCGGTGTACCCGCGACCGGGGCCATCGCCCGCACCGCTGTCAACGTCCGCACCGGCGCCGGGTCCCGGCTCGCGGCGCTTACCCACGCCGCGGTCCTCGCCGCGATCGTCTTCGCGGCCTCGCCCCTGGTCTCGAAGATCCCGCTCGCCGCGCTGGCGGGCGTGCTCCTGGCCACCGCCATCCGGATGGTCGAGGTCGGCTCACTGAAGGCGATGGCCAAGGCCACCCGCTCCGATGCGCTGATCCTCGTCCTGACCGCGGTCGCCACACTTGCCCTCGACCTGGTCTACGCGGTGATCATCGGCCTGGTCGTCGCCGGTGGCCTGGCCCTGCGCGCGGTCGCCCAGCAGGCCCGCCTCGACCAGGTGCCCCTGGACCAGGGCGACCACAGCGCCGAGGAGCACGCACTGCTGGCCGAACACATCGTGGCGTACCGCATCGACGGGCCACTGTTCTTCGCCGCGGCACACCGCTTCCTGCTGGAGCTGACCGATGTGGCGGACGTCCGCGTGGTGATCCTGCGCATGTCCCGGATCAGCACCATCGACGCGACCGGCGCGCTCGTCCTCAAGGACGCGGTGGAGAAGCTGCAGCGGCGCGGCATCATCGTCATGGCGTCCGGCGTACGGGCCGGTCAGCGTCAGGTTCTGGACTCCGTCGGCGCCCTGGAGCTGCTGCGGCACGACGGCCGGGAGTACGCCACCACACCCGAAGCGATCCGCGGTGCCCGGGACTACCTCAAGGGCGCCGGCGTGCTGCCCGCCGTCCCCGTCCAGGCGCCCCGGTCGGTCAGTGAGGAGGGCCGCCGATGAGTACCCCCATTGCACCCCCTTTGCCACCACCCGCATGGCCGAGGTCTCCGGCGCGGAGGCGCTGTGGCTGCTGGAGGGAGGCACACGGGGGCGGCTGGTGCATGGGCCGCGGGAGCAGGCCGTCGTCCGTTCGGCTTGCCATGTGGGGGAGTTCGGTCGCGCCGGGACAGGCACCGTCTGGATCCATGGCCCGCACGACATCCTGCAACGCGTCCACCCCAGGACGGTGGCCGGTTTCCGCCTCACCCCTGGGGAGGCCTGATGGCCGCGGCACTCGACGTCCTGCCGTACCGGCATGTGCTGACGCTGCCCAACGAGCCGGCCGCGGTCCGGCTCGCCCGCGAGACCGCGCAACAGGCGCTGACCGAGTGGGGTATCGGACTGCACCGGACCGTTGTGGACGCGGCGCTGCTGATGCTCAGCGAACTGGTCACCAACAGCGTCCGGCACGCCGCCGAGATGTCCCCGCAGATCACGGTGATGTACGCGGCGAGCGGGAGCCGCCTGGCCCTCGCCGTCCACGACCGCCACCCCTACCAGCCCCCCCCCGCTGCCACGAGCGGACACCGTCATTGGTGGGGGCCTTGGCACGGTCATGGAACTCACTCGGCAACACGGCGGCACTGCTGCCGTCCACGGTGACGCCGACGGCACAACCATATGGATCAATCTGCCCCGGTGAAGCCCGTGGGCAACTGGGACGCCAACGCACGATTTCGTGGCGAATAGCCACCCTCAAGAAGGAAGTTCCCCACCATGACCATCGAGCGGCGATACAGCGGCGAGGAGAACCTGGGCATCCTCTCCGTCGCCGGCCACCTCGGCGGCGCCATGGGCTGGGTCCTCGGCCGGGGCGCCGGACCCGTCGTCGCGGATCTCACGGAACTGCGCAGCTGTTCGGCCGAGGGACAAGCGACGATCATCGAGGCTGCCCGCCACATTGCCGCGAGTGGCCGAAGCCTGGAGCCGGCCGTGATCCCGGCCGACGGCTCACTGGTCCCCGACGGGCACTGCCCGGCCATTTCTGTCCACACCGGTCTGGCCTTCGAGCGGCAGGCGAACGGAATGGCCAGCCCCGGAGAGCGCCCCACTTCGGTTCGGTTCCCGTACGGGCGATTCGGTTTGACCGGCGTCGGAGGCGAGGATGGGCCCATGGCGTTGACGAGTGGGTGGACGCGATGCGTCGGGGTACGGTCGGCAGGGCCGTTCTGTCAGGTCAGGGAGGGGACGGCACGGTGAGCACGCCGCTGTACCAGTTGAAGGCCGAGTTCTTCAAGACGCTCGGCCATCCGGCGCGCATCCGGGTCCTGGAGCTGCTCAGCGAGCGTGAGCACGCGGTCGCGGAGATGCTGCCCGAGGTGGGCATCGAACCTGCCCATCTCTCCCAGCAGTTGGCCGTACTGCGCCGGGCCAACCTGGTGGTCAGCCGCAAAGAGGGTTCGACCGTGTACTACTCGCTGACCAGCCCGCAGGTGGCCGAGTTGCTGAAGGTGGCACGGACCATCCTGTCCGGAGTTCTGGCCGGGCAGGCCGAACTGCTCGCCGACCTGCAGGCAGCCCAGGCCGAAACAAAACCGCCGTCCTAGCGACGGCTCCCTGATCGGCGGTCGCCTTCTGCCGCATGGACAGCGCTCTGATGGCGGGAGGCGACCGCCTCGAGAACCGGGACGGGCGAGTGTGACGAGTGATCCACACCGCAGGGCCCGGGAAGAGAGGACGTTCGGACCGTCGTCCGGGGCCCTGCAGCCCCTCCGGCATCCCGTCGGCAAGCGGGACATTGAAGGTGCAACGAGAGACGTCAACACCTCGGGCGTCGCTCCCTCGGAGGGGATGAGCATCATGGCCGTTCACGACCACTCGCACCGGCACCCGGGATTCCGTTTCCCGTCCCTGCGCAGGACCGGGACGGCTCCCGCGCACGCCGACACGACGACGTCGGCGGCGACCGCCACCCGTGCGTACGTCTTCGCCGGGCTGCGGCTGCTGACCGGGTTCGTCTTCCTGTGGGCGTTCCTGGACAAGACGTTCGGTTTCGGCTACGCCACGCAGTCCGGCAAGGGCTGGATCGACGGCGGCTCGCCCACCAAGGGCTTCCTCGGCGGGGTGGCCGCCGGGCCGATGGAGTCGACCTTCCACGACTGGGCCGGGGCGGCCTGGGCGGACTGGCTGTTCATGCTCGGCCTGCTCGGCATCGGCCTCGCCCTCACCGCGGGCGTCGCGCTGCGGCTCGCCGCCGTGGCGGGCACCGTGATGATGGCGCTGATGTGGATCGCGGAGTGGCCGCCGGCCCAGCACCTGTCCGACGGGTCACCGAGCATGTCCACGAACCCGGTCGTGGAGTACCACGTCATCTACGCCGTCATCC
>NZ_JBEXSH010000966.1:0-3250 GCF_040613555.1 Streptomyces sp. NPDC006265 | reverse complement strand
GGGCGCGCAGGTCGTCGACGGCGAACCGGTCGCCGTCGACGGTGATGCGCACGCTGACCTGATCGGGCTCGTGCACCTGCCGCTGAAGCAGGTGGAGCACGGTGACGCCCATCTCCGGCAGCCCGATCGCCGAGTCGGGGCGCGGGAGTTCGGCAGCGGTGCCGCCGTACGAGTCGCTGATCAGGAGCATGCGGGGGGTCAGGCTCAGCGCGTCGTTGGTCCTGCCGGACAGGCCGCGGCGTACCTCGGCCGCGTACGCGGCACGCTGCCGAAGGTCGGGGCCGCACAGCCGGGCCAGCTCGGGCAGGTCGGACGCGATGCGGCGAGCGGCGACCGGACCGTCGTACATCTGTGGATCGAGGATGTGGGGCAGCCACTTGGCCCAGGCCCACGACGGCTCGTCGCGGGTGCCGAGGGCGACGGCCACATCGTCCGGCGCGTGTGTCACGACGGTCTGCAGCAGCACCGCGTGGGCGACGCGCAGGACGTCTTCCCGGTCGCCGATGATGCTGACGTTCCCGGCCCGGTCCAGCGGCACGGTGAGCGGGAAGTCGGTGGCCGTGCCGAAGCGGCCCTGCAGGGCGCGGGCCTCGTTCAGCATGAACGGGTCTGGTGGGGTGAGGACACCGCCGGTGCTGTTCTGGGCGATGGTCAGCTCATGCGCCGGCACGTCGCCGGTGCCGGCCCGCACCGAGAGGAAGTCAGTGTCCCGGCGCCGCCTCTCCCACAACCTGGCCGGGTCCCGGACGAGGTCGTACAGGGCCTCGGGCGGCGGGTTCAGCTCGCGCGCCGCCTGCCGTCGTTCCCGCTCGGCGGTGCCGAGTTCCTCGCGCAGTTCCTCCAGGTACTCCAGATAGCGCTCACGCTGTACGCGCCGGGTGCGCTGCGCCTTTCCGCGCTGGGACAAGAACAGTGCCACGGCTCCGAGCAGGGCGACGACCAGCACGATCGCGCCGATCGCGGCGAACTGGCTGTTACGGATGACCGTCATCAGCACGACGGAACTGACGACACCGGCCATGGGCAGCAGCGCGGTGGCGGCGTTGCCGACCTTGCCCTCCGGGAGGTTCGGGGGCGCCTCGATCGTGCGGGCCGGCGTGGGATCGAGGGGGCGGGTGCTGCGGGCGGGCCGGTGGATCACCTGCTGCGTCATCGCACCCTCACCGCCCGCTGCATCGCCTCGGCGGCCAGACGGACGGCCGCGTCCCGGGTGCTCCGGCCCAGCATGGCGGTGTGGATGGGGCCTCCTTGGGCGAGATGACGGTCGTAGGGGAGCAGGACGACGGGCACGCCGGGCTCGCGCAAATGCGCGGCGGCTGTCTTCGGGTCGAGGGTGGTGTCGGGGGAGTTCGCGCTGAGGGCGACCACGGTGGTGGCCAGAGCCGAATGCGGCAACTGCCCCAGCCAGTCGAGGACCTGGCGGGTGCCGTGGATGCCCTCGGCGGTCATCGGTGCGACGACGACTCGTGCGTGGGCGGTGTCCATCGCCGTTCGAGCCACTTCGCCGGGCAGCGTCTCGCAGTCCACCACCGTCACCGCGAAGTACCGGCGCAGGGCCAGCGTCACCGTCCGGTAGGTGCGCATGTCCATGGGGGCGCCGACCCGTCCCTGGCTCGCGGGCAGGAGCCAGCCGCCATCGGCCACGGGCACCAGATAGCCCGTGATGTCCGTGAGCTGCATCGCCGGCGTCAGGATCCGGGCCAGGTCGGCGCAGCACCAGCGCACCGTGTCCGCGCCCATCCGCACCGGGAGCGTGCCCAGGGCAGCGTCGGCCTCCAGAGTGAGCACCGGGTCGTGCCGGTAGTGGTTGAAGGTACGGCCGAGCAGTGCGGAGACCGTGGACTTGCCGACGCCGCCGCGGATCGAGGTGACGGCGATGACCCGCCCGGTGGTGACGGGCTGTTGCACCTCCTGGGCGAGGCGGGTCTGTTCGGCGACCTCCTGGGTGGCGGAGGCGGTGAGGCGGCGCAAAGAGGTTCCGGCGCGGCGTGCGGCCGAGTCACCGTGCTGCGGGCTGCCCAGGGCGATGGCGAGGCGGGGGTCGACAGTGGGGTGGGATTCGGGGGCCGGGGCGGGGACTTGAGGGGCGTGCGTTCGGCGGCGGGCCGGTGCCGAGGGAGGTGTGGAGTCAGGTGTATCGGAGACGGCAGCCTGCACTGCCGGGTGCTCGGGCACGGCAATCGGCTCCGGGTCGGTGAGTTCGCGCAGCACGTCGCGCTGCCAGTCCCCGCCTCCTGTCATGCCGGTCACCCTGTCCTACGCGAAGGTGCCGAGCAGCCGCCCGTACACCCCGAACACGCCGATCACCAGCGGGAACAAGGCGATCACGGCCACGGACTCCAGCAGGTCACCGGCGCGCCGCAGCCGCACCCGCACATGCTCGGCCGGCTCCACGGCCAGCACCACCAGAGGTACGACGGCGAGGAATCCGAGCACGGCGACCGGACCTATGGCAGCCGAGGCATGGTCACCCCACACCACGACGAGCCGCACCGCGATGACAGCCGCCGCGACGAGCAGCACCACGACCTCGGCGGTGAGCGGAAAGGCACGCGCCCGCAGGGCGAGCACCACCATGACGGTGATGCCGAGCGGCACGCTCCACACCGACACGGTGCTCAGGACGAGCACGCCGGCCGCACCCGCGGAGGCCGCGAGTACGACGGTGGCCAGCATCAGCCCGCGGTGGGTGGCCGCGAGCGCCGTGCCCACTCGGTACCGGCTGACCGACACCCCGCCTGTGCGACGGTCGTCCAGGCCGGTCAGTCCTGACGCCATCAGCGCCAGCCGCGGCAGCATCCCGAGGATGACGACGGAGACGACGGCGAGCAGCGCACCCACCCGAGCCTGCTGTGCGGCACTTTCTGCCCCACCCTGCAGTCCGAGAACCGCTTCCCACGCCACAAGACAACCGGCAACAGCCCCGGCACCGATCAGCGCCCCACGTCCGAGAGGCGTGAACCACCCGGCGAGCAGCAGCGCGAGCGTCACGGCACCCGCGACACACGCCAGTCGCACCGCGCCGCCCCAGTCGTAGGCGTCGGCGCAGCTCCAGGCGCCCAGCACGGCCAGGGCTGCGGCCGTGACGATCAGGGTGGCGGCGAGCGCGTGCCGCCGGACCCGGCCGAGGAGGGCACCGGCCAGGGCGCATGCCGCGGCAATGACGAGAAGCCCGGCTCCGACCGAGGACAGGGCGAAGGAGCCGCGGGCCAGGAACCCCGCGGCCAAGGCCCACAGGACGGTCGCGCAC
>NZ_JBEXSH010000965.1:0-3251 GCF_040613555.1 Streptomyces sp. NPDC006265 | reverse complement strand
GAAACCGGACCCGTGCGGCGCGGCGCGTCAGGGGGCTTCTGATGGATCTCCGCAGGAGAAGGAGCGGCGTTCGGTGCGTGCGATCGGCGTGCGGTGCGGAGGGTCATGCGGCGGAGCCACCTGCCCCTTCGCGCAGTGCGGCGAGCCTGCGTGCCGGGCGTCGCGACGCTGCGGAGATCCATCAGAAGCCCCCTAGGCCCCCTTCTCGCGGTTGAGGTAGTTGTAGACGGTGAAGCGGCTGACACCCAGGGCGCTCGCCACGGTCTCCACCCCGTGCCGTACGGAGAAGGCGCCGCGCGCCTCGAGTATCCGCACGACCTCCTGCTTTGCCCTGCGGTCCAGATCTGCCAGCGGTATGCCCTTGCGGCGCTCCATGGCGGCCAGGATGTGATCGAGGGAGTCGGCGAGCTGGGGGAGCCGTACGGCCACGGCGTCCCTGCCCGCCCAGGCCAGGACGACGTCGTCGGGGCCGGCCTCGTCGGGCGGGATCATCTCGCCGCCCATGGCGTCGACCAGGGGCTTCACGGCCGCGATGAACGGCTCGTCGCCCGCGCCGCTCACGCCTCGCCCTCCTCGACCACGTTGACCTGGAGCGAGACCCGGGTGGCGCCGGCCTCCAGGGTCTTGCGGAGCAGGGCGTCCACGGCGGTGAGGACAGCGTCGGCACCGCCCTGCGCGGTGTTGCCGAACGGGCCCACGTCCACGGCGTCCAGCTCGGCGGCCTCCACGACCTCGCGGGCCACCACCGCGTGCGCGGGCGCCTCGTCCAGGTCGAACGGCTCGGTCGTGAACTCCACTCTCAGTCGCACGCGCTCAACCTAACGCGCGGGACGGACTTTCCGGCAGCCCCTCTTGACAGCCCTCGCACCTCGCAGGCAATCTTCCGTTAAGCAGAAATGGTATTCCGCGATACGGAATATCGGGGAAATAGAGGCAGGTACCACCGCCGACAAGGAAGGGAGCGCCGCCCCGATGGGATTCGCAGACCAGCGCTTCAACGTCAACCTGTCGATCCTCTTCACGGAGCTCCCCCTCCTGGAGCGCCCCGCGGCCGCCGCCGCGGCGGGCTTCACCGCGGTCGAGCTGTGGTGGCCCTGGGTCGACTCGCCGGTCCCCGAGCGGTCCGCACTCGACGCCCTGAAGGGCGCGATCGAGGACGCCGGTGTCCAGCTCACCGGCCTGAACTTCTACGCCGGACAGCTCCCGGGCCCGGACCGCGGCGCCCTGTCGATCCCCGGCGAGGAGTCGGAGCGGTTCCGTGCCAACATCGACGTGGCCGCCGGCTTCGCCGCCTCCCTGGGCTGCACGGCGCTCAACGCGCTGTACGGCAACCGCGTCGAGGGCGTGGACCCGGCCGAGCAGGACGCGCTCGCCCTGGAGAACCTGGTCCTCGCCGGCCGGGCCGCCGACCGGATCGGCGCGGTCCTGCTGATCGAGGCGCTGAACCGGCCCGAGTCCCCGCGATACCCGCTGGTGTCGGCCCCGGCTGCCGTGACCGTCGTCGACCGGGTCAACGAGGCGACGGGGCTGGGCAACGCCCGCTTCCTCATGGACCTCTACCACCTGTCCATGAACGGCGAGGACCTCCCGGCGGTGATCGCGCGGTTCGCCTCGAAGACGGGCCATGTGCAGATCGCCGACAACCCGGGACGCGGCGCGCCGGGCACGGGCTCGCTGCCCCTCGAAGACCTCCTCGACCAGCTGAAGAAGGCGGGCTACGACGGCTGGGTCGGCCTCGAGTACAAGCCGGGCGACCGCCCGAGCGCCGAGGCCTTCGACTGGCTCTCCCGCTGACCCCGCACCGAAAGGCACCCCATCATGAGCAACCTTGCAGCTTCCTCCCACCCGACCCGCCCGGCGATCGCCTGGATCGGCCTCGGCATCATGGGCTCCCCCATGTCGGAGAACCTGATCAAGGCGGGCTACCAGGTCACCGGCTTCACGCTGGAGCAGGACAAGCTGGACCGGCTGGCCGCCGCCGGCGGCACCGCGGCCGGTTCGATCGCCGAGGCCGTGGCGGACGCCGACGTCGTCATCACGATGGTCCCGGCCTCCCCGCAGGTCGAGGCCATCGCCTACGGCCCGGACGGCATCCTGGAGAACGCGCGGTCCGGCGCGCTGCTGATCGACATGTCCTCGATCACCCCGCAGACCTCGGTCGACCTGGCGAAGGCCGCCGAGGACAAGGGCATCCGCGTCCTGGACGCCCCGGTCTCCGGCGGTGAGGCCGGTGCCGTCGAGGCCGTGCTGTCCATCATGGTCGGCGGTGAGCAGGCCGACTTCGACACCGCGAAGCCGATCCTCGATGCGCTCGGCAAGACCATCGTGCTGTGCGGTCCGCACGGCTCCGGCCAGACCGTGAAGGCCGCCAACCAGCTGATCGTCGCCGTGAACATCCAGGCGTGCGCCGAGGCCGTGGTGTTCCTGGAGAAGTCCGGCGTGGACCTGAAGGCGGCGCTGGACGTCCTGGACGGCGGGCTCGCCGGCTCGACCGTGCTGGCCCGCAAGAAGGACAACTTCCTCGGCCGGGACTTCAAGCCGGGCTTCCGGATCGACCTGCACCACAAGGACATGGGCATCGTCACCGACGCCGCCCGCAACGTCGGCGCGGCCCTGCCCGTCGGCGCCGTGGTCGCCCAGCTGGTCGCGTCCCTGCGCGCGCAGGGCGACGGCGGCCTCGACCACTCGGCGCTGCTGCGGGCCGTGGAGCGGCTCTCCGGCGCGCAGGTCTGACCCTCCCCCGACCCTCGTAGCCCCGGGGGTCCCCGGGCCCCGGGCGGCGCCGCCGCTGACACCTGTCCTGTCGCGCCCAAAGGGGCGGCGCCGTCCGGAACCAGCCATGCCCACCGCTTCAACAATCTGTTGACGCTCCGCCCACCCCGACCCTAGGCTCCACAAAGCGGAAAGATATTTCCGCTGCTCTCTCGTACGGAAGGTCACGATGTCGCAGCGCGTGCTCACCACCGAGTCCGGCGCCCCCGTCGCCGACAACCAGAACTCCGCCACCGCCGGCGTCGGCGGCCCACTCCTGCTCCAGGACCAGCATCTGCTGGAGAAGCTGGCGCGCTTCAACCGCGAGCGCATCCCGGAGCGCGTGGTGCACGCCCGCGGCTCGGGTGCGTACGGCCACTTCGAAGTGACCGACGACGTCACGGAGGCCTAAATATCCCGCGCTACACCTATTCCCTGTACCACAACCGCAGTTCGACGGCGACCGGCGAAGACGTGCGCCTGTTTATCAACTGGTACAA
>NZ_JBEXSH010000964.1:0-3251 GCF_040613555.1 Streptomyces sp. NPDC006265 | reverse complement strand
GTCTACGGCATGGGCTGGTTCCCGGACTTCCCGGACGCCGACAACTTCCTCGCGCCGTTCCTCGACACGGACACTGGAAGGACTCGGCTTTTCGCCACCCGTCGATGAGGCTGAGGGTCCCTCCGGGCCGAACGTGCGAAGAATCCAGAAACGGCGCCAGATCACTGCCGTGGTGAGGCCGAGGCAGATGACAGCCAGAGCCGAAGTGCCGTAGGCGGGCAGGTTCGCTGGTGGGTCCTCTACCCAGCCTTGAACGAGGACCCGGGAGGGATCCTCGGGATCATACGTGACAATCACGGAAGCGCCAGTTTCCGTTTCGGGAAGCATGCCGGCGTATTCCGAAAGCTCGACCTCGGTGCCTGCCTTGGGACTGCTCACAAGGCGAACCTTTACGTACTTCGGCTTTGAGTCGACACCGACGACCGTGGCAGCGGCACTTACCCCGTGGGAACGCAGGTCCTGCACCAAGGAACGCGACGGTAGCAAGAAGAACAGGGCCATCCCTACGCACAGCAGAAATAGGCCGAACACAGTCAGGATCACATGGAGTTGCGGGAGCGGAGGTCGTGGCTTCCACGCCTTTGCGTCGGCGACTTCCTGGTGAGCCCTCTTGATGTGAGGCGGGAGTTGATACTGCCCCGCGGAACGCTTTCTTCTCTTCTTAGTCATGCTGTGGCAACCTTATGAGAACCATCCGCCTACCGTATCCTTGACGCTTGACGCGGCGTCACCGATCGCCTTTCCTGCACTCTTGGCGGCGCCAGTAACAGCGTTGACTGCCTTCCTGCCGGTCTCCGTCTTGATGGCGTAGGAGACGCCATAGCCGATACCGAATCCCACCACGACACCTGCTGCGATTCCCCAGCCGACCGGACCCCCAGCGGCCGCAACAGCTGCCGTCGCACCCCAGGTTGCACCCATACCGGCCGCCATTCCACCAACATTGGCGGCCACAGCGACGTCCTTCTCCTCACCGTTGCTGATATCCCAGCCGATGGCGCCAATGGTGAGGAGGCTTCCCGCCAGAGGCACCTTTCCGCCGGTCCGGAGGGCGCGACCCCACAGCGACGTGGTGCTGGGCGGCTTGAGGCCGGGAACCTTGTTGATCAGCCAGCTTCCGCCGTCGGCGACGGAGGCTTCCATAAGCCGGGAGAACGAGCCCATCCCGTACTTTGAGAGTATGCGTTCCGCTTCCCGCGCCGATTTTCCGGAGGCTTTGGCTGCGCGACTGGTGGCGTTTTTGAACTCTCGTTTTTGAGCCTTGGTCATAGCGTTGAGGCGCTGTTGCTTCAACTGGGCTGCTTCACCGGAGAATTTCTGCGCCTTATCCCAGAAATGGGCTGCATATTTCGACTGAACGCCGATCACGCTGGCAAGTAGACCAGCACTGTCGGACCACGTGTCTGCCGGGTCGAGCAGCTTCTTCGTGGCAATCTGTGTGTGCTTCCAGGCAAGGTCCCAAAGATCCGGATTGTCTCCCTGCATGAGTGCTCGGTTGAACACAGCCGTGGGCTCGTCCTTCGTGAACTGGCCGTGGAAGAGCGCGGCCCTTTTGTTGAAACCCGGCGCAGGTGTTTCAGCGTTGACCGCCGTCGTGAACGCGGACCCAAAGACCTTCACGTCATCCTTGGCTGACGGGGCGTTGGCCGCCGCTACTACGACTGGCAGGTTCTTGACGAGGTCTGGTTCCATCTTGGCGTAGAACGCCGAAGCGAAATCGGGGTCGCCCTTGTGCTTCGCGAATTCCTCTGCGATTCGGTGGAATTCAGGGCCAGCTTTACCCCGGTCGAGCCTAGCCGCCTCGTTTGCTTCCTCTGCAAGTTTCTTTCCTGCGTCTCGGGCCTCGCCTATTGTCGCGATGGGCTCGCGAAGCTGTACCATGGCGCCGGGTTTCTGAATCCCTTTCTGGTCAAGCTCCATTGCTGCTGCGAGTGCCTGGCGGCGGCGAAGCATGGGCAACTCGTCATCGATCCAGCCGGCGATCTTACCGATTTCCGTCAGGTTGCTCGTCTCTAGCCCAAACTTCTGAAATCTGCTCAAATATGAGGATTTTGCCCCGTGCAGCTTCTTGCCGCTGGACTCAAGGTCCTTGATCGTCCTCAAGAGGTTATCCGGGTTGATACCGGAGAAGTTGGGATCAACCACTGGTGGGTTCCCCCTCCGGGCTGTCGGCCAGTTGAGGGTCAATCAGTACCGCGGCAGCGCCCGACCCGTTGAGTGCCTCCCCTACTTCTGCAGTGGGGATGATGACCCAGGGCTGCCCTTCTCCCATGGCCTCGACCAGCAGAGAGATGGACGTGAAAGCTAGTGCAACGAGCCGCTCCTCGCCGCCTTCGCCGACCATGGGTACGAGGATGACATCGACGGTGCCGCCGCTGATCGGGGAACCGTCAGGACCCTGAGGCATCTCGGTCATGGTGGGCAGTACGAGGGCTTCGGGGGCGTCCTGAGCCGTTTCGGTTGAGGTCATTGCTACAGATTATGAGGTGATGGAGTGGCAAGCAATGTGATCTCCGGAGGGCTTATGAGGGTCGAGGAGCTGACACTCGCCGCCTACTCCTTACGAGGGGGGAGCTTCATCATCGCGCTCGGAGTGCGCTGGTACGGTGAGCGTTCGTCAGCCGAAAATGCGATGAACGAGGGGTGCGATTGTGGCAGACCCGGAGGCCAAGGTGCCCAATCCGCGGAAAGCGGACCTTGAACGGCTGCGGAGCGACCTAGCCAAGGAGGTGGAGAGCATCCGGAAGGCGCTCAAGGCCCCGACCGAGGAGATCGGTGGTGACAAGGTTTGGGTCGGAAAGAATGCTCGGGCATGGCACAGGGAACTGGATGGGCGGCATAAGAAACTGGGTGAGCAGGTCGACAAGTTGCTTCCCATCATCGACGCGGCCATCCGGAGTGAACCCGAAAAAGTCTCACAGAGTGAGGCGCGTATGTACAACAAGGACGTCTGAGCCAGGCGGCATGAGTAGTTGACGCGGAGCTGAGGCTGCATGCTCCTATGTCACCCATGGACGTTCCTTGATGTGCTGGCGTCGCACATGAGCGGCTGTCCGTACG
Organism: Streptomyces sp. NPDC006265; assembly: GCF_040613555.1. NCBI lineage: Bacteria > Bacillati > Actinomycetota > Actinomycetes > Kitasatosporales > Streptomycetaceae > Streptomyces > Streptomyces sp. NPDC006265. Next base: position 191 of record NZ_JBEXSH010000964.1, on the reverse strand, counting down.
TCCTTCTGCAGTGGCGCCGGGGGCATCCCCACTCGAGGTTCGATGACCCCGAAGGAATACCCCGGCAGCTGGGACGTCCGCGCGATACGCGTCAGTTCAGGTGGCGCGCTCGATGTTGTCGGCGCTGGTGTTGGCCGACTTGCTGGCGTCGTTCAGCGTGTCGACCCACTTGTCGAACGTCGGCTTGATGT
>NZ_JBEXSH010000963.1:0-3254 GCF_040613555.1 Streptomyces sp. NPDC006265 | reverse complement strand
ACGCACCCTGCCGCCTGTTTCCTTCTAAGACCGCGCCGCCCGCGTCCCCCCGCGCCCGCCGTGCGCGGCCGTCGCCGACGGCCGCGCACGGCGTCCGTCCGCGGTGAACGGAGACACAGAAAGGCGTACGACATGACGGCGCGGACCGAGGACGTCGCACCGGGCCCCGACGCGGCCCACGCGTCCGTCGTCACCCTGCTGCTGCGGCTGCGGGCCTCGAACGTCCGGGTGTGGACGTCCGGCGGCCGACTGCACCACGAGGCGCCACCGGGCGGGCTCGACGAGGAGCTGCGCGGGCTCTTGGAGGAGCACTCGGAGGACGTGGCGGCCTACCTCCAGGCCGCCGACGGCGTCGAGTCCTCCACCCACTACGTCACGATGCGCGACGGCGTCCGTATCGCCGTGGACGTGTTTCGCCCCAAGCGGGACGGCCGGGTGGTCGAGGAGCCTCTGCCGGCCCTCTGGTGCCACGACCGCTACCACCGCTCGGAGGTGGTGGACGGCGTGACCTGGACCAAGCTCGACAGCCGCCCCTGGCTGCGCCGGATCCTCGACGACGGCTATGTGATCGCCGCCGCCGACGCCCGTGGCACGGGCGCCTCCAGCGGCGTGCGGGGCATGGAGTTCGGCCCGGAGGAGAGCCAGGACGCCCACGAGATCACGGAATGGCTCGCCGCGCGGGACTGGTGCAGCGGGAAGGTCGGCATGTACGGCGAGTCCTACCTCGCCATGACCCAGTTCCTCGCCGCCGGCACCGCCCCGCCCAGCCTGAAGGCGATCTTCCCGCAGGTGGCGCTGTTCGACCTCTACTCGTTCCTCCGCCCCGGAGGGGCGTTCCGGCACGACTTCATCCGGAACTGGGGCGCGATGGTGCGACGGCTGGACACCGAGACCGGGGCCGCCCCCGTACGGGACGACGCGGCGGCGGTGCGCGCGGCGGCCGAGGAACACCGGGCCAACACGGACGTCTTCGCCAGGGCCGCCGCGCTGCCCTGCCGGGACAGCCGGGGCGACGGCGACGACGAGCAGCCGTACGCGCGGCAGAGCCCCTCCACCCACGTCGAGGCGATCGCCGCCGCGGGCGTGCCCGTCTACCAGCTCAGCGGCTGGCACGACATGTGGGTGCGGGACGCCTTCCTGTGGCACGCCAATCTCACCGGGCCGCGCAAGCTCCTCGTGGGCGACTGGTCGCACAACGGCAGGGACGGCGTCGACCTGGCGGCCGAGCACCTGCGCTGGTTCGACCACTGGCTCAAGGGCGTCGACACCGGCGTCATGGACGAACCGCCCATCCGCTACCAGCGGCGCAACGCGCCCCCCGGCGAGGAGTGGCGCGACACGGACCGATGGCCGCCGGCCGGAGTCCGCACGACGCGGATGTACTTCGGTCCCGGCCCGGCCGTGCCCGTGTCCTCCGTCAACGACGGCACCCTGACGGACCGCGCCCCTTCGCGGCTCGGGGGCGTCGACGACCTCGTCGTCGACTACACGGCAACCTCCGGCACGGCGACCCGCTGGACCGACGGCTACGGCGGACCGTGCGGCTACGAGCCGATGACCGGCAACGACCGGACCGCCCTCACCTACACCACGGCCCCGCTGGAACAGGAGCTGGAGGTGACCGGACACCCGGTCGCGGAACTGTGGGTGACGTCGACCCACTTGGACGGCGACTTCTTCCTCTACCTGGAGGACGTCGACGGCGAAGGGGTCTCCCACTACGTCACCGAGGGAGTGATCCGCGCCTCCCACCGGGCGCTGGGCACCGCCCCGTACGACAACCTCTCACTGCCGTACCACCCGTGCGCGGAGCGGACCCGGGCCCCGCTGCCCGAGGAGCCGGTGCCGCTGGTCTTCGACCTGCACCCGGTCAGCCATGTGTTCGCTCCGGGGCACCGGCTCCGGATCGCCGTCACGTGCTGCGACCGGGACAACGCCGAGACGCGCGTGCACCACCCGCCGCCCGTCGTCCAGATCCACCGGAGGGGCGCGCACGCGTCCTTCGTCGATCTCCCTGTCCTCCCAGCCCTCTCAGCCGCACAGGAGCAAGAGACATGACCGAGACCACCCGACAGGGCATCGAGCCGACGGGCGCCGGGACCGGGGAGTTCCACACACGCGTCGCGCTGCACACCCCGGTTGCCGGGCAGCTCGCCTCCGAGATCGAGCGCCGGCTCCTGTTCGTGTCGTCGCAGATCACGGGATACGAACTGGACACGGCCGACGGCGAGGTGCGCGGGGTGACCCTCCGCTCCGCCACCCCGCTCCCCGCGGACGAGCTCACCGAGAAGGTCAACCGGGTCGTCGACGGCGACGTCCGCAAACAGCGGACGACCCCACCGAAGTCGGTGTGGACCTCCTCGCACGACCGGGTGGTCGAGGAGGGAACGTTCGAACTGCTGGCGCAGGCGGGCGCGGTGACCGAGGCGGGTGAGGGACAGGTCGCCGTCGGCGAGCCTCTGCTGTCTCTGCTGGCGTACTTCGACCGGGCGGTGAAGCGGATCCTGGGCGAGGACTTCAACCCGACGGAGTACCAGTACCCGACGCTGATCAGCACCGAGGCCCTCGCGACGGCGGGCTACTTCGCCTCGTTCCCGCAGCACCTGATGTTCGTGACGCGCCTGCACAACGACATCGACGTGTACCAGGGCTTCCAGCGATCGTACGGCGAGACAGGCATCGACTCCACCGTCCTCGACGCCTGTCACAACGTGGACTACTGCCTGCCGCCGACCATGTGCTACCACACCTTCCACCAGTACCGGGGGCGGACGCTGGACGCCGAGGGGGTGCACGTCGTCACGGCCAAGGGCAAGTCCTTCCGCTTCGAGGCGGCTTACGCCACGACGATGGAACGGCTCTGGGACTTCACCATCCGGGAGATCGTCTTCATGGGACCGCGCGAGGACGTCCTCGCCTCGCGCGAGCTGTTCATGCGGAAGATCTTCGCGTTCGTGGACGAGCTCGGTCTGAGCGGTTTCTGCGAGGTGGGCAACGACCCGTTCTTCGGCGGCGAGGACACCTCCGCGCGGATCTGGTCGCAGCGGCTGATGGAGCTCAAGTACGAGCTGCGCCTCACGGTCGCACCCGGGCGGACCATCGCGGTGGGCTCCTTCAATTTTCACGACGACCTGTTCGGCCGGGGCTTCGGGATCGACTACGGCACGGAGGGCACGGCACGCAGCGCCTGCGTCGGGTTCGGGCTCGAGCGGCTCGTCTACGCCTTCCTGTGCCAGTACGGCCTCGACTCCGCG
>NZ_JBEXSH010000962.1:0-3256 GCF_040613555.1 Streptomyces sp. NPDC006265 | reverse complement strand
CTCCTGTACGAGGGCCAGCTGCTGTTCGCGGACTGGGGAGCGGCGATGCGCGGCCCCGCCGAACGCGACTGGTTCCATTTCCGTCGGGCCAGCGTCACCGTGGCGATCGCGTCGTCGACGGTGAGCCGTACGCCGTCCTTGTCGAGTACGGGAACGAGGTCCTGGTCGGACGAAGCCATGGGACGCCTCCGATGTGTGCGGTCGTCTTGCGTGCTACCGCGACGGCTTCACCGCCGGGGCAGGCCACGCTCAAGTGACTGCACAGTAACCACCCGGCCGATCAGACGACCGACCGGGTGGCCACCATCGAAGCCGAGGGGCCACCCGGGGTCAGGCCGTGGCCTTTTTGCCCCGGGTCGCCCCGCCACGCCCTCGCAGCGTGACGCCCGACTCACTGAGCATGCGGTGCACAAAGCCATACGAGCGGCCGGTCTCCTCGGCCAACGCCCGGATGCTCGCACCGGCGTCGTACTTCTTCTTCAGGTCTGCCGCGAGCTTGTCGCGCGCGGCGCCGGTCACCCGGCTGCCCTTCTTCAGAGTCTCGGCCACCCGTGCCTCCTCATGGGAAGTGCGCTCTGGTCTCCTCATGATCACCCCTCCGGGCCCTCATGGCCACCCATTCGGCAAGGTCCGTGAGACAAGGTTGTGACGACGGGAGCGCGCCCCCACATGCGGAATGTGGAATTCCGAAGAGTGGTGTCCGCACGGCCGAACGGATGGTGGAGGAAAAGGCCAGGTCAGAAAGGCGGCGCCGCCGAGCCCGGAAGAATCGGGGGCTCGGCCGCGAAATCGATGTAGGACACACCTCGGTACGAGGAGATCTCACACAGATGATGGATCACCGCTAGGCCGAATGATCCATACGCCGTTGATCACGCATTCGATCAAGCGAAGGCGACGGGCGATCAAGCGAGGGCGACGAGATCCGCGTAGTCGGCGCCCCACAGGTCCTCGACGCCGTCGGGCAGCAGGATGATCCGCTCCGGCTGGAGCGCCTCGACCGCGCCCTCGTCGTGCGTGACGAGGACGACCGCGCCCTTGTAGGTGCGCAGCGCGCCGAGGATCTCCTCGCGGCTGGCGGGGTCGAGGTTGTTGGTCGGCTCGTCGAGGAGCAGCACGTTCGCCGAGGACACCACGAGGGTGGCGAGGGCGAGGCGGGTCTTCTCGCCGCCGGAGAGGACGCCGGCGGGCTTGTCGACGTCGTCGCCGGAGAACAGGAACGAGCCGAGCGTCTTGCGGACGTCCACCAGGTCCAGGTCGGGGGCGGCCGAGCGCATGTTCTCCAGGACCGTGCGGTCCGGGTCGAGGGTCTCGTGCTCCTGCGCGTAGTAGCCGAGCTTGAGGCCGTGGCCCTCGATGACCTCGCCCGTGTCGGGCTTCTCGGCCCCGCCGAGCAGGCGCAGCAGGGTCGTCTTGCCCGCGCCGTTGAGGCCGAGGATGACGACGCGCGAGCCCTTGTCGATGGCCAGGTCGACGTCGGTGAAGATCTCCAGCGATCCGTAGGACTTGGACAGTCCCTCGGCCATGAGCGGGGTCTTGCCGCACGGGGAGGGCTCGGGGAAGCGCAGCTTGGCGACCTTGTCGGACTTCCGCTCGGCCTCCAGGCCGGCCAGCAGCTTGTCCGCCCGGCGGGCCATGTTCTGCGCGGCGACGGTCTTGGTGGCCTTGGCCCGCATCTTGTCGGCCTGCGAGTGCAGCGCGGAGGCCTTCTTCTCGGCGTTCTGCCGCTCGCGCTTGCGGCGCTTCTCGTCGGCCTCGCGCTGCTGCTGGTAGAGCCTCCAGCCCATGTTGTAGATGTCGATCTGGGCGCGGTTGGCGTCCAGGTAGAACACCTTGTTGACGACCGTCTCGACCAGGTCGACGTCGTGGGAGATCACGATGAAGCCGCCGCGGTAGGTCTTGAGGTAGTCGCGCAGCCAGACGATCGAGTCGGCGTCCAGGTGGTTCGTGGGCTCGTCGAGCAGCAGGGTGTCCGCGTCGGAGAAGAGGATCCGGGCCAGCTCGATACGGCGGCGCTGACCGCCGGAGAGGGTGTGCAGCGGCTGGCCGAGCACCCGGTCGGGCAGGTTGAGCGCGGCGGCGATGGTGGCGGCCTCGGCCTCGGCGGCGTACCCGCCCTTGGTGAGGAACTCCGTCTCCTGGCGCTCGTACTGCTTGAGCGCCTTCTCGCGGGTGGAGCCCGTGCCGTTGGCGATGCGCTGTTCGTTGTCGCGCATCTTGCGGATCAGTACGTCCAGGCCGCGCGCGGACAGGATGCGGTCGCGGGCGAGGATGTCGAGGTCGCCGGTGCGGGGGTCCTGCGGGAGGTAGCCGACCTCGCCGGAGCGTGTGATGGCGCCGCCGGCGGGCATTCCCTCGCCCGCCAGGCATTTGGTGAGGGTGGTCTTCCCCGCGCCGTTGCGGCCGACGAGGCCGATGCGGTCGCCCTTGGCGATGCGGAACGAGGCGTTTTCGATGAGGACGCGGGCACCGGCGCGCAGCTCGATACCGGAGGCGGAGATCACGGACAGACTCCAGGGCGGATACGGGGGCGGGATGGACGGCTGAGGACGTTCCCGCCGTCTAATGCGCGAGGAGAATGGCCATGGGGACAGTCTAACGGGGACGTGCAACCACTTTTTCTGTGTGCGGGTGTTCGATCACCGGCGGCCGGGCGAAGGGCCGTTGTCGGTGGCCGATGGAACACTGAGGGGACAGCCCCGCGAGACCGGAGGAAGTGATCGCCATGGCAGGCATGTCCGGTGGGCGTCCGAGCATCTACCCGACGCTGCTGTACGCGGACGCGAAAGCCGCGATCCGGCAGCTCACGGAGGCCTTCGGCTTCACGGAGCTGTCGGTGTACGAGGGCGAGGACGGCTCGGTGATGCACGCCGAGCTGGCGCAGGGCAACGGCGCGGTGATGGTCGGCACCAAGGGCCGGGGCGGCCTGTTCGACGCGGCCATGAAGGACGCGGGCACCACGGGGGTGTACGTGGTGGTGGACGACGTGGACGGGCACCACCGCCACGCCGTCGACCACGGCGTGGAGGTGCTGATGCCCCCGACGGACCAGGACTACGGCTCGCGGGACTACATGGCCCGGGACCTCGAGGGCAATGTGTGGAGCTTCGGGACGTACGCGCCCGAGACGGCGGGCTGACGTCCCGCGGGGCGGGCCGCGGCCCTAGTGCCGCGACAGGCAACGTTCGCCCCGTCACGACGCCCGGCACGCTCCCCCAAGCGCTCGACTCCGCTCGAGCAGGGGGCACCCCCACTC
>NZ_JBEXSH010000961.1:0-3257 GCF_040613555.1 Streptomyces sp. NPDC006265 | reverse complement strand
GGTCCCGCAGGAAGGCCGGGATGTCGTCGCGGGTCGGATGGTTCGGCAGGGGTGCCGGCTCGTCCTCGAGGAACGCGGTGATGACGGCGGCGGCATCAGAGCGCGTCGGGACCGCGCTCGCCGGTCCTGACCCGTACGGCCGTCTCGACCGGGATCGACCAGACCTTGCCGTCGCCGATCTTGCCGGTACGGGCCGCCTTGACCACCACGTCGATCAGCTGTTCGGCGTCGTCGTCCTCGACCAGGACCTCGATGCGGATCTTGGGGACCAGGTCGACGGTGTACTCGGCGCCGCGGTAGACCTCGGTGTGGCCCCTCTGACGACCGTAGCCGCTGGCCTCCGTGACCGTCAGGCCGTGTACTCCGAAGGCCTGCAGGGCCTCCTTGATCTCGTCCAGCCGGTGCGGCTTCACGACGGCGGTGATGAGCTTCATGCGTCCACCTTCTTGCTCTCGGCGCCGCCCACGGCGGCCGCGGCTGCGGCTGCGGCGGTCCTGGCGGCACCGCCACCGGCGCCGCTGAAGTCGTATGCGGTCTCGGCGTGCTCGGCCTGGTCGATGCCGGCGATCTCGTCGTCCTCGGGGACCCTCATGCCCATGGTCTTGTCCAGGATGAAGGCGAGGACCGCGGAGACGATCAGGGAGTAGGCGAGCACCGCGAAGACACCGGCGCACTGCTTCCAGAACTGGGTGAGGCCGCCGCCGTAGAAGAGGCCCTCGACGGTGGACTGGCCCTTGCCGCTGGCGAAGAGGCCGATCAGCAGGGAGCCGAGGACACCGCCGACCAGGTGGACGCCGACGACGTCGAGGGAGTCGTCGTAGCCGAACTTGTACTTCAGGCCGACGGCCATGGCGCACAGCACACCGGCGATGGCGCCGACCGCGATCGCGCCGAGCGGGGTGACCGCACCGCCGGCCGGGGTGATGGCGACCAGGCCCGCGACCGCTCCGGAGGCGGCACCGAGCGTGGTGAACGCGCCGTGGCGGATCTTCTCGTAGATCAGCCAGGCCAGCATGGCGGCGGCGGTGGCGACCTGCGTGTTGACGAACATCAGCGCGCCGACGCCGTCGTCGTTGCCGAGCCAGGAGCCCGCGTTGAAGCCGAACCAGCCGAACCACAGCAGACCCGCGCCGAGCATGACCAGCGGCAGGCTGTGCGGGCGCATCGGGTCCTTCTTGAAGCCGACGCGCTTGCCGATGACGAGGATCACGCCGAGCGCCGCGGCACCCGCGTTGATGTGCACCGCCGTACCACCGGCGAAGTCGATGACGCCCAGCTCGAAGGCCCAGCCACCGGCGCCCCAGACCCAGTGCGCGACCGGGAAGTAGACGACCGTGGCCCACAGGGCGATGAACAGCGCCCACGCGCTGAACTTCACGCGGTCCGCGAGGGCGCCGCTGATCAGGGCGGGCGTGATGATCGCGAACATCAGCTGGAAGACCATGAAAACGAACACCGGGATGGTGTAGCCGGGCCACAGCTCCGTCAGGCCGATGTTGCCGAGACCGACCCAGTCGGAGTTCCAGCCGATGACACTGCCGGAGTCGGTGCCGAACGCCATGGAGAAGCCGTACAGCACCCAAAGGATGGTGACGATCCCGAGGCTGATGAAGCTCATCATCAGCATGTTCAGAGTGCTCTTGACGCGGACCATGCCTCCGTAGAAGAAGGCCAGGCCCGGAGTCATGAGCATCACCAGGGCGGAACAGATGAGCATGAACCCTGTATTCGCGGCAGAGAGCTTGGGAGCCTCTGCGGCAAGGGTGATGGCTGGTGCCATCGGCGTCTCCTCGTCATGTGTACGGCCCCGTGCGGGCGAAGCCTCGAGCGGATTGAGGGGCGGGCCGGTTATGCGCCACGAGATTGACGCAGCGCGGTTTCGGTCGAAGCCCCTCGTTGTTTCGCGACCGTGACGAAGGCGCGTTCTGTGTTACGCGTCGATGAACTGCCGGATTGCGGGCGAGCCGATCGTTATCGTGGCGCAACCTTCGGCTTTCAGACAGCCGTGGGCACACGGACCGGCCGCGGTCGGCCTTCCGATGACCTGGCATGGGGGAGCCGAGTCGGGCAGTTCGGGAGGGCCGGCCACGGCCGGGGTTCTGGGGGGTGCGGCTTCTCAGACCGCCTCGGCGGTCTCGGGCAGTTCTGCGGCGAGCCGCTCGGTGAGATCGACGACCTCGCCCAGGTCACCGAAGTCGCGGGTGGCGGTGTCGACCGTCTTGCGGATGCGGGTGTTGACGCGCTCGGAGCGGACCTTCTTGGCGACCTGCATGGCCTCGGTGGCGAAGGCCGTGCTCCGCTCGGGCTCGCGCCGGAGGAGGTGCACCGTGGCCATCCCGATCAGGTTCAGGGCGTACGAACGCTGGTGCTCGTCGTCCTCGGCGAAGAGCTCGACCGCCCGGTTCATCAGGGGCTCGGCCAGCGAGGCGTAGGTGGGGCTGCGGCCGGCGACGTAGGCCAGGTCACGGTACGAGTGGGAGTTCTCGCCGTACAGCTCGGCCTCGGAGAAGAAGCGGATCCAGTCGGGGTCCGGCTCGTCCCACTCATCGGCCTCGGAGAAGGTGTCCTCGGCCATCCGGACCGCCCGCTTGCACTTGCCGGGCTGCCCCATGTTCGCGTAGGCGCGGGCCTCCATCGCATACAGCATCGACTGGGTGCGCGGGCTCGCGCAGTCCCGGCTGCCGTACTGCGCGAGGTGGATCAGCTCCAGCGCGTCGTCGGGCCGGCCGAGGTGGATCATCTGGCGGCTCATGCTGGACAGCACGTACGAGCCGAGGGGCCGGTCGCCCGCCTCCTTGGCGGCGTGCAGCGCGAGGACGAAGTACTTCTGCGCGGTCGGCTGGAGCCCGATGTCGTACGACATCCAGCCGGCCAGCTCGGCGAGTTCGGCGGCGACCTTGAACAGGCGGCGGGTGGTGGACTCCGGCTGGGGCTCCTGGAGGAGGTCGGTCACCTCGTGCAGCTGCCCGACGACCGCCTTGCGGCGCAGGCCGCCGCCGCACTGCGCGTCCCACTGCCGGAACATCACCGTCGTGGACTCCAGGAGGTCCAGCTCCGGCTTGGAGAGGCGGCCGCGGGCGCGCCCCGAGCCGCCCGCGGGCTCGGGTGCCGACCTCGGGGCCGCGGGCGAGGGGACGAGCCAGCGCTGCATGGGCTCGATGAGGGCCGGGCCCGCAGACAGCACCAGCGAACTCCCGAGGAAGCCGCGCCGCGCCAGCATCAGGTCGCTGCGCGAGAACTCGCTGAGCAGGGCCACC
>NZ_JBEXSH010000960.1:0-3262 GCF_040613555.1 Streptomyces sp. NPDC006265 | reverse complement strand
GCGGGAACCCGATCAGCATCACCGTCAGCGCGGTCCGCACGGCCCCGTGCTCGGCGGCCAGCGGGGCCGCGGCACTAGCCACCGGGGGGCTCCGGTTCCTCCTCGGGTGCACGTACGACGACCTTTCCGGACGCGAGATCTATCGGCCCGCGTCCGGGATCGCCGTCCCCCACGTCCTCACGGGTGAGTTCCAGGCGGTTCTGCTCGTCGCGGGTGTGCTTGCGCCCGGGCGAGAACAGTTCCTCGAACACGTTGAACAACTGGTGCCTCCCTGGGCCGCGGGATTCACCGCATCCGCGACGTCCTTCACAGCGTATGCCTCAGCCCGCCGGACCGGGCATGAGCACTTCGGCCGGGAACAGCCCGAGCCGGTGCGCCACCGCCGCCGCCTCGCCCCGCCCGGAGACGCCGAGCTTCCCCAGGATGTTGGAGACGTGCACGCTCGCGGTCTTCGGGGAGATGAACAGCTCCTGCGCGATGCGGCGGTTGGTGTGGCCGGCGGCGACCAGGCGCAGTACGTCCCGTTCCCGGCTGGTGAGACCGAGGGCCTCGGCGGGGTCGGCCGGCGCGGGGCCGGGTTCCGTGGCGGGCGTGAGCGGGAGACGGGCGCGCCGGCCGAGCGCGATGGCGGCGTCGGCGAGCGGCCGGGCGCCGAGGTGTCGGGCGACGGTGTGGGCCAGGCGGAGCAGTTCCGTGGCGCGCTCGCGCTGGTCCTCGCCGGCGCCCGTCAGCAGGGACTCGGCCAGGCGGTACCGGACACGGGCGAGGTCATAGGGACGGCTCAGGGGTTCGAAGGCGGTGACCACCTCCGACCAGGTGTCCGGGGTGCTCCGGCCCTCGGCGCGGTGGAGTTCGGCGCGGACCCACCGCTCATGGGCGAGCCATACGGGGGCGTGGGTGGTGAGGCGCTTGACGGCGGAGAAGATGCCGTCCAGGACCTGCTCGCGGCCGTCGCGGGCGGCGGGCAGCGCCCGGGCGTCGGCTTCGGCGGTGGCCGCCTGGAGCAGCAGCGGCCAGGCGTAGCGCTGGGTGCCGAGCGGGAAGCCGGACTCCAGGGTGCGGGCCAGTTCGGCGCGGGCGTCGGCCAGACGGCCCTCGGCGGCGGCGAGCGCGATGGTGAGCCAGGAGATCGGCAGGTCGTGCTGCGGCATGGGGTCGTGCGGGCCGTAGGCGGCGCGGCCCTGGGCGAGATACCGGGCCGCCTCGGGCACCTGCCCGCGCACGAGCGCCAGGTAGGCCAGGCAGTTGGCGCCGGACCCGTGCGGACCTGCCGTCTGGCCGCGTCGCTGGGCGCTGCCGGCGGCGTCGGCGGCCTCGTCCCAGCGGCCGAGGGAAAGGAGCGACTCGGCGAGGTTGCTCCAGATCCAGGCCTCGGCGTCCCGCAGACCCATCCTCCCCGTGAGCCGCAGGCCCTCGCGCAGGATGCCGACGGATTCCTCGGAGCGGCCGACACCTTCGAGGACGGAGGGCAGGTTCACATGGCTGCGGCCCACGATCGCCGCGAGGCCACGGGCGACCACCTCGTCCCTGACGTCGTACATGTGGGCGAGCCCGGCGTCGACCTGCCCGGCGTCGACCATGAGCCCGCCGAGGGTGAGACGGGCGTTGGACTCGATGTCGTCGGCGCCGACCATGCGCGCGTACTCGACGGCCCGCTCGGCGGCCGTCAGAGCGTCCGGGCCCGGTTCGTGCAGCATCGACCAGTGGGCGGCCGTGGCCAGCACCTCCGCGTGCACCTCGGACGGCGGCAGACCACGGACCAGTTCCTGGGCGGTGGCGATCTCCTTCCAGCCGTCGCCCCGGGCCAGTCCCTGCACCAGCCGGGAGCGCTGGATCCAGAACCAGGCGGCGCGCAGGGGGTCGTCCTCGTCCTCCAGCAGGCGCAGCGCCCGCTTGGTGATCTTCAGGGCGCGCTCGCGCTCGCCGCAGAGCCGGCCGGCGACGGCCGCCTCGGCCAGCAGGTCCAGGTAGCGCAGCGCGGTGGCGGCCGGGTCGCAGCCGCAGGGCGGGTAGACCTCGGCGTCGTCCACGGGGCGCAGGGTGCGGCGGACGGCGTCGGGGGCGGTGTCCCACAGTTCCATCGCCCGTTCCAGGAGCCGGAGTTGCTCGGAGTAGGCGTGGCGGCGGCGGGCCTCGACGGAGGCTTCGAGGACGGCGGGCAGGGCCTTGGCGGCGTCGTGGGCGTGGTACCAGTAGCTGGCCAGGCGGGTCGCCCGCTGGTCGGCGGGGACGAGGGCCGGGTCGGTCTCCAGGGCTTCGGCGTAGCGGCGGTTGAGGCGGGAGCGTTCGCCGGGGAGCAGGTCGTCGCCCACGGCCTCGCGGACCAGGGAGTGGCGGAAGCGGTAGCCGTCGCCGCCGGGTGCGGGGGCGAGGATGCTCGCGTTCACGGCGGCCCGCAGTGCCTCGATGAGATCGTCCTCGGCGAGCCGGGCGACGGCGGCCAGCAGCCGGTACTCGACGGTGGAGCCGCCCTCGGCGACAATTCGGGCGATCTGCTGGGCGGCCTCCGGCAGCCCCTCCACGCGGACGAGCAGCAGGTCGCGCAGGGAGTCGGTCAGGCCGGTCCGGCAGCCCTCGTGGGCGGCGACGGCGAGTTCCTCGACGAAGAAGGCGTTGCCGTCAGAGCGTTCGAAGATCGCGTCGATCCGGTCCGGCTCGGGTTCGTCGGCGAGGATCCCGGCGACCTGGCGGCCCACCTCGTCGCGGTTGAAGCGGGCGAGTTCGAGGCGGCGGATCGTGCGGAGCCGGTCGAGTTCGGCGAGCAGGGGCCGGAGCGGGTGACGGCGGTGGATGTCGTCGGAGCGGTAGGTGGCGAGGACGACGAGGCGGCCGGTGCGCAGGGTGCGGAAGAGGTAGGAGAGGAGATGGCGGGTGGAGGCGTCGGCCCAGTGCAGGTCCTCCAGGGCGAGGACGACGGTGTGCTCGGCGGCGACGCGCTCCAGCAGGCGTGCGGTGAGCTCGAAGAGGCGGGCCATGCCGTCCTCCTCGTGCCGCCCGGCTTTCGACTCGCCCAGCTCGGGCAGCAGCCGGGCCAGTTCCTCCTCCTGGCCGGCGGCCGCGGCGGCCAGCTCGCCGGGAAGTTCGCGGCGCAGGGCACGCAGGGCGGTGGAGAAGGGGGCGAAGGGCAGCCCGTCGGCGCCGATCTCCACGCAGCCGCCGAGTGCGACCACCGCCCCGCGGTGGCGGGCGGCGGCGGCGAACTCCTCGACGAGGCGGGTCTTGCCGACTCCGGCCTCCCCGCCGATGAGCAGCGCCTGCGGCT
>NZ_JBEXSH010000959.1:0-3266 GCF_040613555.1 Streptomyces sp. NPDC006265 | reverse complement strand
GGACCAACTCCTTCACCCGGGTCACCCGGCGCTACCCGGGCCGGATGGTCTTCGTCTGCGGGAGGACGTCCCGCCGGCCGCACTGGCCCGCGCCCGTACCGCCGCCGCCCTGCACCGCACCGAGTGGCGGCTGCGCAACGTCGTGCCCGCCCGGGCGGCCGCGCCGTCGGACCTCCGCTTCCGCCCCGACCGCACCTCCTGGCAGGATGTGCGCACCCAGGCCTTCGCCACCCGGCCCGCCGTCCCGCGCACCGCCGACGAGCACCTCGCCGTCGGGGACGCGACCGCCGCGCTCACCCGGTACGCCCATGTCCTGGCCGACGCCCCGGCGGATCCCCATGCCCTCTCGGGATGGATGGTCGCCCGGACGATCCTCGAACCGGGCCGGGCGGCCCGCCGGATGCTGGCCCGGCCGGAGGAACTGCTGGAGCCCTCGCCCCGGGTGTGAGCCGCCCTGCCCCGCTTGTCGTCGGAGCGACGAGAAATGGCCGTCATGGAAACGGCCGAGGAGCGCGTCAATACGCCCTCCGATGGTCAGGATGGAGGCATGGCATACCACGTCCACTCCGAGGCCGGGCGGCTGCGCCGCGTCATCCTGCACCGGCCCGATCTCGAGCTCAAAAGGCTCACCCCCAGCAACAATGCCTCGCTGCTCTTCGACGACGTGCTGTGGGTGCGCAGGGCCCGCGCCGAGCACGACGGCTTCGCCGACGTGCTGCGCGACCGCGGCGTCGACGTCCACCTCTTCGGTGACCTGTTGGCCGAGACGCTCGAGGTCCCGGCGGCCAGATCCCTCGTCCTGGAGCGGGTCTTCGACGAGAAGGAGTACGGCCCGCTCGCCACCGACCCGCTCAGAGCCGCCTTCGAGAACATGCCCGCGCCGGAGCTGGCCGAGGTCCTGATCGGCGGCATGACGAAACGCGAGTTCCTCGACGTGCACCCGGAGCCGACCTCCGTGCGCTTCCACGTCATGGAACTGGACGACTTCCTGCTGGGCCCGCTGCCCAATCACCTCTTCACCCGTGACACCTCCGCCTGGATCTACGACGGCGTGTCCATCAACGCCATGCGCTGGCCCGCCCGGCAGCGCGAGACCGTGCACTTCGAGGCGATCTACCGGCACCATCCGCTGTTCCGCGACGAGACGTTCCACGAGTGGTCGAAGGGGCAGAGCGACTACCCGTCCACCATCGAGGGCGGGGACGTGCTGGTCATCGGCAACGGGGCGGTCCTCATCGGCATGAGCGAGCGCACCACCCCGCAGGCTGTGGAGATGCTCGCTCACAAGCTGTTCGCCGCCGGCTCCGCCGAGACGATCGTGGCCCTCGACATGCCCAAGCGACGCGCCTTCATGCACCTGGACACCGTGATGACGATGGTCGACGGTGACACCTTCACCCAGTACGCGGGCCTCGGCATGCTCCGCTCGTACACCATCGAACCGGGCGTCGGCGAGAAGGAGCTGAAGGTCACCGACCATCCGCCGGAGCACATGCACCGCGCGATCGCCGCCGCCCTCGGCCTCCACCAGATCCGCGTGCTGACCGCCACCCAGGACGTGCACGCGGCCGAACGCGAGCAGTGGGACGACGGCTGCAACGTTCTCGCCGTCGAACCGGGGGTCGTCGTCGCCTACGAACGGAACGCCACCACCAACACCCACCTGCGCAAACAGGGGATCGAGGTGATAGAGATCCCGGGCAGCGAACTGGGCCGGGGCAGGGGCGGGCCGCGGTGCATGAGCTGCCCGGTCGAACGCGACCCCGTATAGGCATGCTGAGTTTCGTATAGTATTCCAGCACGTCCGTGTCCCCCGTATTCCTGGAGTGCCCTCATGGCGACTGTCCCGACCGCCCTCGCCGGCCGCCATCTCCTCAAGGAGCTGGACTTCACCGCGGAGGAGTTCCGCGGTCTGGTCGAGCTGGCCGCCGACCTGAAGGCCGCCAAGAGGGGCGGGATCGAGCCCCGGTACCTCCAGGGCCGGAACATCGCGCTGATCTTCGAAAAGACCTCCACCCGCACCCGCTGCGCGTTCGAGGTCGCGGCCGTCAATCAGGGTGCCTCGACCACGTACCTCGACCCCTCCGGCTCCCAGGTAGGGCACAAGGAGTCGGTCAAGGACACCGCGCGGGTGCTGGGCCGGATGTACGACGCGATCGAGTACCGGGGCGACAGCCAGCAGAAGGTGGAGGAGCTGGCGGCGCACGCCGGGATCCCCGTCTACAACGGGCTCACCGACGAATGGCACCCCACCCAGATGCTCGCCGACGTGCTGACCATGACCGAGCACTGCGCCAAGCCGCTGACCGAGGTCGCCTTCGCCTACCTGGGCGACGCCCGCTTCAACATGGGCAACTCCTACCTGGTCACCGGCGCCCTGCTCGGCATGGACGTACGGATCGTCGCGCCGAAGGCGTACTGGCCCGCCGAGGAGATCGTCGACCGGGCCCGCGCGCTGGCCGTGACCAGTGGCGCGCGCATCACGCTCACCGAGACCGTGGGCGAGGGCGTCCGCGGCGCCGACTTCGTCGCCACGGACGTCTGGGTCTCGATGGGCGAACCGAAGGAGGTCTGGGCCGAGCGCATCACCGCCCTCGCCCCCTACGCGGTGACCATGGACGTCCTGCGCGCCACGGGCAACCCGGACGTGAAGTTCCTGCACTGCCTGCCCGCCTTCCACGACCTCGGCACCAAGGTCGGCCAGGAGATCCACGCGGCCTACGGCCTGGACTACCTGGAGGTCTCCGACGAGGTCTTCGAGTCGGCGCACTCGGTCGTCTTCGACGAGGCGGAGAACCGGATGCACACCATCAAGGCGGTCATGGTGGCAACCCTCGCCTGAACAGGCCTTATGCTGACCGGCGGCCCGGAGCCACCCCTTCTCCGCGGCCGTCGCGCGACGAACCCGTCGCACCCCCGCACCATCGGAAACGACCACCCGTGTGCCCGCTCCCCGTATCAAGCCCCCGCCCTCCTCGTGGCGGAATCGGGCGCCGACCGTGAGGGCCACGGCCTCAAGCGCACGATGGGTCTCTTCCGGCGCGACGACCTGGATCCAGTTCGCGGGATTCCTGCTGGTCGGGATCGCGCTGTACCTGCTCTACGGGCGCCGGAACTCCCGTCTCGCCGCGCTCACGCCGACGGACGCCGCTGAGCGGGTACCGCAGGCAGTCTGAACCAGACGGCCTTGCCCGACTCGGTCGGGCGGTGCCCGCAGGAGGAGCTCAGGGCGCGGATCAGCAGCAGCCCGCGCCCGTGCTCCTGCC
>NZ_JBEXSH010000958.1:0-3275 GCF_040613555.1 Streptomyces sp. NPDC006265 | reverse complement strand
ACGGCGCCATCGTGTTCTCCGTGTGCGCCGGCTACCAGATCCTCGGCCACGAGTTCATCAACGACCTCGGCCAGCGCGAGCCCGGCCTCGGCCTGCTGGACGTGGTGTCGGTGCGCGGCGAGGGCGCGCGGTGCGTCGGTGACGTGCTGGGCGACGTCGACGCCCGTCTCGGCCTGCCGCCGCTGACCGGCTTCGAGAACCACCAGGGCGTCACCCGCCTCGGCCCCACCGCCCGCCCGCTCGCACAGGTGCGCTTCGGCAACGGCAACGGCACGGGCGACGGCACGGAGGGCGCGTACAACGACACGGTCTTCGGCACGTACATGCACGGGCCGGTGCTCGCGCGCAACCCGCTGATCGCGGACCTGCTGCTGAAGCTGGCCCTCGACGTCAACGCGCTGCCGCCGACCGACGACCACTGGTACGAGGCCCTCCGCGACGAGCGCATCGCGGCTGCTCAGCAGCCTGCCTGACCACTTCCGAACAGCGTTCGGGGAGCACGCGTCAACCTGCTGGTCAACAGCCCGTATGTCGGCCCATCCGCACAGGTGAGCGGGGTCGTCCAGCAGGCGGACGCGTGCTTCGGTCCGGCCCCTCGATGCCGCTAGGGTGGCGGGGATTCCAGCCGGACAACGTGGTCCGGTCCCCGGCCCACGTTGAGAAGGTATTTCGGGCTATGCGCATTGGTGTCCTCACGTCCGGCGGCGACTGCCCCGGCCTGAACGCCGTCATCCGGTCCGTCGTGCACCGTGCCGTCGTCGACCACGGCGACGAGGTCATCGGCTTCCGGGACGGCTGGAAGGGCCTCCTGGAGTGCGACTACCTCAAGCTCGACCTCGACGCGGTGGGCGGCATCCTCGCCCGCGGCGGCACGATTCTCGGGTCCTCCCGGGTCCAGCCCTCCCATCTGCGGGACGGTGTGGAGCGGGCCAAGGGCCATGTCGAGGAGCTCGGCCTCGACGCGATCATCCCCATCGGCGGCGAGGGCACGCTCAAGGCCGCCCGGCTGATGTCGGACAGCGGCCTGCCCGTCGTGGGCGTGCCGAAGACCATCGACAACGACATCGCGGTCACGGACGTCACGTTCGGCTTCGACACGGCCGTGGGTGTGGCGACCGAGGCCCTGGACCGGCTGAAGACCACCGCCGAGTCCCACCAGCGGGTTCTGGTCGTCGAGGTCATGGGCCGGCACACCGGCTGGATCGCGCTGCACTCCGGCATGGCGGCCGGCGCGCACGCCATCGTGGTGCCCGAGCGGCCCTTCGACATAGAGGAGCTGACCCGGCGGGTCGGCGAGCGGTTCGAGGCGGGCAAGCGCTTCGCGATCGTGGTGGCGGCGGAGGGGGCCAAGCCCCGCGCCGGGAGCATGGAGTTCGACGAGGGCGGCAAGGACATCTACGGGCACGAGCGGTTCGCCGGGATCGCCCGGCAGCTGTCCGTGGAGCTGGAGGGACGGCTGGGGAAGGAAGCCCGGCCGGTGATCCTCGGGCACGTGCAGCGCGGCGGCACGCCGACCGCGTATGACCGGGTGCTGGCCACGCGGTTCGGGTGGCATGCGGTGGAGGCCGTGCACCGGGGGGAGTTCGGGCAGATGACCGCGCTGCGCGGGACCGACATCGTGATGGTGTCGCTGGCCGAGGCCGTCAAGACGCTGAAGACGGTGCCGGATGAGCGGTACGCCGAGGCGGAGACCGTTCTCTGAGGCTGAGCTGATCTGCCGGGTGCGGGTGGTGCGTGGTCGCTCCGGCCCACGCGGCGGAGCACATTGAACACACCCCCGCGCCCCTGAGGGACGACGGACCGCCCCCGGTCGTAACGGCGACCGGGGGCGGTTCTACTCTTGTGGGCGGACAGATGGCTGCACACCCCCACGAAACAGGAGCCGGCGGAATGGATCACAGCGGGCACGGCATGACCATGGATCTGCCGCCGTTCACGCTGGGGCGAGGGCTGGAGTGGTCCGCGGACCCGTTCTTTCTCGTCGCCTGCCTGGCCGGGCTCGCCCTGTACGGGTGGGGTGTCGTGCGGCTCGTCCGGCGCGGGGACAAGTGGCCCGTGGGGCGGACGGTCGCCTACGTTCTGGGCGTGCTGAGCATCGTCCTCATGATGTGCACCCAGCTGAACGACTACGGCATGGTCATGTTCAGCGTGCACATGGTCCAGCACATGGTCATCAGCATGGTGTCGCCCATCCTCATTCTGCTCGGGGCGCCTATCACGCTGGCGCTGCGAGCGCTGCCGCCGGCGGGCCGGGGGCGCAAGGGGCCGCGTGAGCTGCTGCTGATGTTCCTGCACAGCCGGTACATGCAGATCATCACGCACCCGGCGTTCACGATCCCGCTGTTCATCGCGAGCCTGTACGGGCTGTACTTCACGCCCCTCTTCGACACCCTGATGGGCTCCAAGGCGGGCCACATCGCGATGATGGTGCACTTCCTCGCCGTCGGCCTGGTGTTCTTCTGGCCGATCATGGGCATCGACCCGGGCCCGCACCGCCCGGGCTACCTGATGCGGATGCTGGAGCTGTTCGCGGGCATGCCGTTCCACGCGTTCTTCGGGATCGCGCTGATGATGGCGTCCGAGCCGATGGTCCAGACGTTCAAGAACCCGCCCGGCTCGCTCGGCATCGAGGCGCTGTCCGACCAGAACGCGGCGGGTGGCATCGCCTGGGCGTTCAGCGAGATCCCCTCCGTGCTGGTGCTGGTCGCCCTGCTGTTCCAGTGGTACGCCTCGGACCAGCGGCAGGCCAGGCGCACGGACCGGGCCGCGGACCGCGACGGGGACAAGGAACTGGAGGCGTACAACGCCTATCTGGCCTCGCTGAACACGCAAGGGCGCTGAAGACCTCTTCGGTACGGGCCGTGCGCGCCGGGCGTCCGCCGGGCACCATGGAGTGACCGAACCATGAGGAGGGTGTTGCGATGCCCGGTTCCACGAACGGTTCCAACTCTACGAAGACCATGGGAGCGCTCACGCTGGGCGGGCTGGTCGTGGTGACGGCCTACACGGTGGCGCTCGGCAGCAACGGCTGGCTGTGGTTCGGCTGGGTCGTGCTGGGTCTGATCACGCTGGGACTGGTGGTCACCACGCGCAGCACCTGACGGCTCACCGCCCGACCGGCCGGTGGGGCGGCTCACTCCCTGGTCAGCCGGCCCGCCGAGTACACGCCGGGCTGGTATTTCGGGAGCCGGACGGTGATCTTCATGCCGACCCGAACATGCGAACATGCTCTCGATTCCCTTGATCTGGAGGAAGGTTCACGCATGAGACTCACC
>NZ_JBEXSH010000957.1:0-3293 GCF_040613555.1 Streptomyces sp. NPDC006265 | reverse complement strand
TGGCGTCGTGCACGTACAAACCGTCCCGCAGGCTGGTCCGGCTCACCACGTTCCACTGTCGCGGGGGCGCACCGAGAGCCGTTCCATCAGAGCGGCGGCCCGGGCCCGTTCGTCGCGGGGGCCGATCCAGCGCGGTGCCGGCGGGCCTCCCGCTCGCGGGTTGGCCAGGAGGTTCTCCCGCACGGTCAGTTCGGCGAGGCAGCCCTCCCGCAGCCGGTCGCCCGGCACGAGCCCGACCCCCAGGGCGACGGCCTCCGCGACCGTGCGGGGGCGGTACGGCCGCCCGTGCAGCAGGGCCCGACCGCCCAGGAGGCGCCCGTCCCCGGCGAGGGCGCGGCCCAGGTCCGTGTGCCCGGCGCCGGAGAGGCCGACCAGGCCGAGGAGCTCCCCGGGCGCGAGCTCCAGGCCGACGGGTCCGGCCCGGGCGGTGCGCACGCCGTCGAGGGTCAGGACGGGGGGTGCGCCGGCCGGGGCCCCGGTGGGGCGGTGAGCGGCCGGCTCGTCCGCCTCGCCGACGATGTCGCGGACCAGGCGCTCGGGGCTGAGGCCGGCGAGCCGGCCATGGCTGACGACGCGGCCGTCCCGCAGGACGACGAAGGCGTCGGCGACCCGGTACACCTCGTCCAGGCGGTGGCTGACGTAGAGGAGGGCGTGTCCGCGGTCGCGCAGGTCGTGCAGGACGCGGAAGAGCCGGGCGCAGTCCGCGGCGGGCAGGCGGGCGGTCGGCTCGTCGAGGACGATGAGCCGCGCGCGTGCCGCCAGGGCCCGGGCGATCGCGACCAGTGAGCGGTCGGCCGGCGGGAGGCCGGAGACCGGCGTGTCCGGATCGAGGTGGGCGGCGACGACCCGCAGCGCCTCGACACAGCGCGCGCGGGTGCGCCGCCAGGAGATCAGCCCGGTCCGGCGTCCGTACCCGGCGGTCAGGGCGATGTTCTCCGCGACGGTCATCCACTCCACGAGACCGAGGTCCTGGTGGATGAACGACATGCTCCGGGTGGCGGTGGGACTACCGAGGGGTTCCCCGGCGACGGTGACCTGCCCCGCGTCGGCGCGGTGGACCCCGGCGAGGATCTTGATGAGCGTGGACTTCCCGGCGCCGTTGGGCCCGAGCAGCGCGAGGACGCTGCCGGGGTGGACGTCCAGATCGGCTCCGGCCAGCGCGACGGTGCCGCCGAACCGCTTGCCGAGTCCGCGGATCCGGACGAGGGGTTCCGGCCCGAAGGGTGAAGCGGCCTTCGGGGGTGTGTCGGGAACGTCGCGCACTCGATCAAATTACCTCAATTCGGGCATTCTACGGCTCGCCGCCCGGGCCGGTGGCCGCGTCAGGCCGCGTCGAGCCCGCACTCGGCCCAGATGAGCTTGCCCTCGGGCAGGTAGCGCGTGCCCCAGCTCTGCGAGAGCTGCGCCACGAGGAAGAGACCGCGTCCGCCCTCGTCCGTACTGGCGGCCCGGCGCAGGTGCGGCGCGGTGTTGCTGGCGTCGGAGACCTCGCAGATCAGGGTCCGGCCGTAGAGCAGGCGCACCCGGATGGGTTCGGCGCCGTGCCGGATGGCGTTGGTGATCAGCTCGCTGAGGATCAGCTCCGCGGCGAACGCGGTCTCGTCCAGCCCCCGGTCGGACAGCCACCGCATGGCGGACGCCCGGACCTCCCCGACGAGCGCCGGGTCGGCGGCCAGCTCCCAGGTCGCGATCCGGTCTGGATCCAGGGCGTGCACACGGGCGACGAGCAGGGCGATGTCGTCGTGCGGGTGGGCGGGTGCCACGGTGTCCAGGACCGCCTGGCAGGTCTCCTCCGGGGCCCGCTCGGGATGGGCCAGGGCCTCGCGCAATTGCTCCAGGACCACGTCGACGTCACGGTGCCGGTCCTCGATGAGCCCGTCGGTGTAGAGGACCAGCTGACTGCCCGCGGGCAGGTCCACCTCGACGGCGTCGAAGGGCAGGCCGCCGAGGCCGAGCGGGGGCCCGGCGGGGAGGTCGGGGTAGGTCACGGTGCCGTCGGGATGGACGAGCGCGGGGGGCGGGTGCCCGGCGCGGGCCATCAGGCAGCGCTGCACTGTCGGGTCGTAGACGGCGTACAGGCAGGTCGCGCCGATGACACCGGCGCCCTTGCCGTCGGGGTCGTCCCGGTCCAGACGGCCCACGAGGTTGTCCAGGTGGGTGAGGACCTCCTCCGGCGGGAAGTCGAGCTCGGCGAAACTGCGGGCGGCGGTGCGCAGCCGGCCCATGGTGGCCGCGGAGAGCATGCCATGGCCGACGACATCGCCGACGAGGAGGCCGACGCGGGCGCCGGACAGGGGAATGACGTCGTACCAGTCGCCGCCCACGTCGGACTCGGCGGGCAGGTAGCGATGGGCGACCTCGACGGCGTCCTGGTCGGGCAGGCCGTGCGGGAGGAGCCGGCGCTGGAGGGCCAGGACCATGGTGCGCTCATGGGTGTAGCGCCGGGCGTTGTCGATGGACAGGGCGGCGCGGGAGGCGAGTTCCTGCGCCAGGGAGCGGTCGTCGTCCCCGAAGGAGCCCCCGGCGCGGTAGAAGCCGGCGACGCCCAGGACGACACCGCGGGCGACCAGCGGAACGGCGATGAGGGACTGCACGTGGGCCAAGAGGCGCTCGGTGTGCTCGGGGTCCTGGGCGAGCCAGCCCGCGGCGGCGTTCAGGTCCGGCTCCAGCACCGCCTCGCCGCTGCTGAGGCAGCGCAGCTGGGGCGTGGTCGGGCCGAAGTCCATGCGCTTGCCGGGCGGCGTGAAGGGCAGGCCCTCGCGGATGCCGTGGACGACCGTGCGGCGCAGGTCGGCGAGAGGGTCGGCGGACTCCTCGCCGCGCAGCACGGCATCGGGCAGGTCGATGGTGACGAAGTCGGCCAGTCCGGGGACCGCGGTCTCGGCCAGTTCCTCCGCGGTGCGGCGCACGTCCAGGGTGGTGCCGATGCGGGTGCTGGCCTCGGACAGCAGCTCAAGACGCCGACGGGCGGCCAGCGCGTAGGCCCCGACCTGCGGCTCCCCCAGCATCACCAGCCCCCGCGCCGGGAACGCCGCGTCGGAGTGCTCACCCGCCGCGCCCGGGCCTCCACCGGCCGCGAGGACCCGGTCTGGCTCGGCGCCGCACGGGGCTCCGTCGGCCATGGGGGCAGCATCGGGCTCGGCGAGGGCACTGTCGGGTGCGGCGGGCCCGGCAGGGGCCCGGGCGCTGTGGGGTGTGGCGGGCCCAGCCTCGGCCCCGAGAACACGATAATCGCCGCCAACGTGGGCCTCACGGTCTGGCTGGGCATCCGGTTCGTCCCCCGGGGGCGGACT
>NZ_JBEXSH010000956.1:0-3293 GCF_040613555.1 Streptomyces sp. NPDC006265 | reverse complement strand
GGCGCCGCCACCGAGCCCGGCCCCGACTCCGCCACCGAGCCCGGCACTGGCGCCGGCACAGAACCTGGCACCGAACCCGGCACCGACTCCGGCACCGACTCCGGCACCGACTCCCGCCCCGACACCGACCCCGGCGCCGCCGCGGCCGCCAAGAGCCGGCTCCCCGCGCTCGTACGCACCATGACCGTGACCGCCATCGACCGGCCGCAGGAGCAGGCTGGACCCGTAGGGCGGCCGGGCAAGGCGGTGCTGGCCGGTGCCGCCGTCGCCGGGGCGCTGCTTGTGTCGGTGCCGTTCCTGGTGCTCGGCGGGCACGTCGACAAGGACCGGGGGACGTCCTCGTCGGCGGGAACCGTGCTCGGCGGTAACGCGCAGGACGCACCGGGCGAGTTCGCGGTGACCGACTCCGGCTCTCCTTCCCCGAGCGGCAGCGGGAAGGACGCGGGCAAGGGCGGGAACAAGCCGGAGAAGGCAGTGCGGGAGAGCGCCGCGTCCGCCTCCGCGAAGGGCAAGGACGCGGGCGGCTCCGGGGGCACGGACAAGGGCGAGCCGAAGAAGAAGTCCGGCGAAGCCGCCCAGCCGAAGAAGAAGCAGAACGGCGGGACGAAGGCCGACGAGGTCAAGAACGCTCCCGCCGGTGGAGGTTCGGGGGTGACGCTCAGTTCCCCCGTCGCCCTGCGCAGCCATCTCTCGGGCCGCTGCATCGACGTACCCTGGAGCGACTTCAGCGACGGAGCGAAGCTGTTCGTCTGGGAATGCAACGGCTCCCAGGCGCAGCAGTGGCGGTTCGCCTCCGACGGCACGATCCGTATGAAGGACAAGTGCCTGGACGTGGCCAACGCGGACTTCAGCGACGGGACCCCCATCCAGATCGCCTGGTGCAACGGCAACAACGCCCAGAAGTTCGTGCTGAACGGCGCCCACGACCTGGTGAACACCGTGGTCGGCAAGTGCGTCGACATCAAGGACAACAACCGGGACAACGGGGCCTGGCTGGTCCTGTTCAGCTGCAACGGCGGCGACAACCAGAAGTGGAGCGTCTGAGGAACGCCCCCGTGCGGGGAGCACCGCTCCCGGCATCCGCCCGCCCCGAGGGCGAGGCATGATGGCACCGTCGGTTCGCCGACACCCGCCCCCGGCGAAGGGGGCATCCGCTGAAGACGCCGCCATGGCAAGGAGGTTGGTGCGTGTCGCGCCAGGTACTGACGGTCGGGCCCGGGGACCGGGACCGCTACCGGACGATCGGTGAGGCACTCGCGGCCGCCCGTACCGGTGCGCTGATCAGCGTCCGGCCCGGGGCGTATCCCGAGAACCTGGTGATCCAGACCCGGGTCACCCTCACCGCCGCCGAGGGGCGGGGCACCGTGGAGATCCGGCCGCGCTCGGGCAGTGTGCTCGCGCTGCGCGCCGACGCCGTGATGCTGTCCGAACTGACCCTGCGCGGCGGCGACGCCGAGCTGCCGGCCGTGGACGTACGGCGCGGGCAGGCCGCGCTGGACGGCTGCGAGGTCGTCGGAGCCGCCTGGACGGCGATGCTGGCCGGGGGCACCGGTTCGCTCGCGCTGCGGGACTGCCGGGTGAGCAACCCCCAGGGCGCCGGCATCGTGGTCACCTCGACCACGCCCACCACCGTGGAGTCCTGCACCCTCGAACACCTGGGCACCAGCGGTGTGGTCCTCGCCGAGCAGGGCGAGGCCCGCCTGCGCGGCTGTACCGTGCGCGGCGCCCGCGGCAACGGCCTGCTCGCCAACGGCGAGGCCCGCGGCGCCGTCGAGGACTGCGACATCTCCTCCACCGACAAGCCCTCCATCGCACTGGAGCAGAACTGCTCCCTGACGGTGGTCCGCACGGTGGTGCACGACACCAGCACGGGCGTGCACCTCAGCAGCGCCGGGCGTACGACGCTGGAGGACGTCCGCGTCACCGGGGCGTCCGCGAACGGGATCGCGCTGGCCGGGGGCACCGACCCGGTGCTGCGCCGCTGTCGCGTCTCGCGCACCCGCGGCCACGGCGTACTGGTCACCGACCGGGCGCGCGGCACCTTCGAGGACTGCTGGGTGGACGGCGCCCAGGGCGCGGCCCTGCGGGTCGCCGGGGCCGCCTCCCCGGCGCTGACCGGTCTGACGGTCCGCGACTGCGAGGACATCGGTCTGCTCCTGGAGGAGGACTCGGCGGTGGAACTGGACCGCCTGGAGGTGATCGGCGGCACGCCCGCGGTCGCCGTGCGCGCCGGGGCCAACCCGCTGCTGCGCCGGGCCCGGCTGGTGGAGCCCTCCGGCGACGGCATCGCGGCCGTCAAGGACGCCCGGGGCCGCGTCGAGGACTGCGAGGTCGTACGACCGAAGGGCGCCGGAGTGCGCGTCGCCTCCGGCAGCACCCTCTACCTGGCCGGCGGCGGGGTCTCCGAGGCCGCCACGCACGGCCTGGTCGTGGAGGACGGCGGCAACGTCACCGTGCGCGACTTCCGCGTGGAGATGTCCGAGGAGGACGGCGTGGTGGTGGCCGCCGGCGGCGAGCTGACCGCCAACCGCACCGCGGTGCACGCGCCCAAGGGGCACGGATTCCTGCTCCGCGAGGGCGCGTTCGCCTCGCTCAGCGGCTGCGAGGTGACGGGCGGCTCTCAGGACGGCTTCCGGGTGGAGACCACGGCGCCCGTCTCGCTCGTGAACTGCTTCGCCCGGGAGAACGAGGGCGGTGGCCTGGTGCAGACCGCGCCCGGCGAACGGCTCGCCGTGGAAGGGCTGAGCAGCACCGGCAACGGCAAGCGCGACGCCTGGGGCAGCGGCAGCGCCGAGAACACCGACCCGGCCGGTTCCGGCGCCGCCGACGCGCCCCCGCCCGACCGCGCCGACGGGCCGCTCGGCGCCCTCAACGCGCTGATCGGCCTGGACAACGTCAAGCAGCAGGTGCGCACCCTGGTCAACCTGACCCAGCTCGCCCAGCGCCGTGAGCAACTCGGCATGTCCGCACCGCCGATGAGCCGACATCTGATCTTCGCCGGGCCGCCCGGCACCGGCAAGACGACCGTCGCCCGCCTCTACGGGGCGATCCTGGCCGAACTGGGCTCGCTGCGCAGCGGGCACCTCGTGGAGGTCTCGCGCGCCGACCTGGTCGCGCAGGTCGTCGGCGGCACCGCCATCAAGACCACCGAGACCTTCCAACGGGCGCTCGGCGGAGTGCTGTTCATCGACGAGGCGTACACGCTCACCGCGGACAGCGGCAACGGCGGCGCCGACTTCGGCCGCGAGGCGGTGGACACCCTGCTGAAGCTGATGGAGGACCACCGCGACGAC
>NZ_JBEXSH010000955.1:0-3299 GCF_040613555.1 Streptomyces sp. NPDC006265 | reverse complement strand
GGACCGGGAGGTGATGCTTCGGCGTGCGCCCTGCTGCCGTCCCGCAGGGGCTCCCAGGAGTGCCCGATCGCCACCAGCACGATCGCCAGGTACTTGGCGTTGTCGAAGAACGCGTCCCGCCGGGCGGCCGGTTCCGTCACGGGCGCGGCTTTGCGTTCCGTCGCGCCGGACGGGACCGCACGGATGCGCAGGGTGTCCTCGCTCATCACGCCTCCCGCGCGGAGGTCGGGGAACCCGGACGGGCGTATACGCGTCTTGCCGGAGATACGGCGATGGGGTGCCGGTGCGACATCCCCGCCGCCTGACCACTGCGGGGCGGCGTAAACCGCTTTCCGCGTGGCTGTAGCGCGGATCACATCGACGGAGGTGCCGCCGGGCCGGAGCACGGCGGCACCACCGCTCGGGGGCCGGTCAGCTCACGGTGCAGTCCGCGCCGTTCAGGGTGAAGGCCGTCGGGCTGGGGTTCGCGGTCGACCGAGAGGCCGTGAAGCCGAGGGTGACCGAGCCCGACGCCGGGATCGTCGCCGTGTACGACGCCGCCGCGACGCTCACCTCCTTGCCGCTCTGCGTCGCCGTACCGCCCCACAGGTTGGTGATGCGCTGGCTGTCCGGGAAGGTCCAGCGCAGCGTCCAGCCGTTGATCGCCGACGTGCCGGTGTTGCGCAGGACGATCTCGCCCTGGAAGCCGCCGGACCAGCTGCCCGTCACCCGGTAGCCGACGCCGCAGGCCGACGACGAGCCGCCGGAGGAGGTCGTGACCGTCACCGTGCCCGAGCGGGGCGAGCGGTTGCCGGCGGCGTCACGGGCGTAGACGGCGAAGGTGTGGGAGGTCGCGGGCGACAGGCCGGTGAGGGTGGCGGTGGTCCTCGTGCTGCTGGTGACGGCCGACTCGGTGCCGCCGCTGACCCGCACGATGTCGTACCCGGTGACGCCGGTCGCGTCGGAGGCGGCGGCCCACGTCAGCGTGGCGGACGACGAGGTCACCCCGGAGGCGGTCGGGGTGCCGGGAGCGGTCGGGGGAGTCGTGTCGCCGCCCCCGGTGCCGGAGTAGACCGCGGCCTCCTCGGCGGTGGCGGCGATGCCGTTCGCGCCGTTGAAGAGGCGCTGCCCCCAGCTGGTGAGCTGGTTCGGGTCGAAGTCGGTGACCATGTCCAGGTACTCGACCCCGCCGCCGTTGCCGCTCCACGACCAGCCGAGGTAGCCGAGGCGGAGCTGCTGGGTGGTGGCCAGGATGGCGTCTTCGTCGGGGTCGCCGTCGGAGTGGTTGTGGCCGAACTCGCCGACCACGATGGGGAGCCTGGCCTCGACGAAGCGGTTCAGATAGTCGTTGACCTTCGCGGCCGTGTTGTAGACGCCGTACATGTGGATGGAGAAGACCGTGTTGCGGTCCGGGTCGGCGGCGAAGACGGACGCGGCGTTGTCACGCATCGTGAACGCCCAGTCCTGGCCCCAGTTGGGCGCGTCGACCATCAGGGTGTGGTCGAACCCGGCGCCACGCAGCTTCTGGACGGCCGCCTTGGTGTCGGCCGTCCACGCCGTGTAGTCGGTGTTGCCGTACGGCTCGTTGCCGATGTTGACGATGACGTAGTCCTCCTGGCCGGCCAGAGCACTCTTCACGCTGATCCAGTAGTCGGCCGCGCGGGAAAGAGTGGTCGCCCCGCTCTGCTCGCCGTATCCCGTGGTGTCGTGGACTTCGAGGACGCAGATGAGGCGGTTCTGCTTGCACTGGGAGACGACGTTCGCCACGTCGGCGGTGTCGTTGCGGGTCCAGCGGTCACCGTTGGCGAGGACCACGCGGACGGTGTTGGCGCCCTTGGCCTTGATGTGCGCGAAGGAGCTGATGCGGTCCGGATACCAGGTGTGGGCGTGGTTGACGCCACGCATCACGAAGTCGTTCCCGTTTGCCTCCAGCAGCCGGCCGTTCTGCACCCGGAAGCCGGTGGGCGCGGCCTCGGCCTGCGGGGTGTGGACGAGGAAGGACAGCAAGAGGGCGAGCAGGGCGGCGGCCACGGTCGCCGGGCGTGCGGCGGTGGGTGTGGGGCGGAGTCTCATGACGGGCTCCAGAAGTGGGGGTCGGATGGGGCACGTTGCCGGTCGCGCCGGCGTGCTGGACGGGGTCCTGCCGTCGGGGCTCCTTTCGGACGGGCCCGGCGCCGGGACGCCGCCGCCCCGGCACGGTCGTCATCCGGCCGAAGCCCTCCCCGCGCAGGTGACACTCGCCGCCGGGGTGCCGGCCGTTGCCGGGGCGGAGGCGACGAAGCCGAACGTGGCGCTCGCGCCGGGGGCGAGGGCGCCGTTCCACGCCGCGTTCGTGACGGTGGCCGTACCGTCGGCGGCCGTGGTGAGGGCGCCGTTCCAGAGCTGGGTGAGGCGTGCGCCGTTCGCCGGTACGACGGTCGCCGTCCAGCCCGGGACCGCCGAGGCCGAGGTGTTCGTCACCGTCACCTCGCCCTGGTAGCCGCCCTGCCAGGAGGAGACGGCCCGGAAACGCGCGGTGCAGGCGGCGGGGTCCCCGCCAGGGTCACCCGGACCGCCGGGGTCCGGTGGGACGCCGGCGTCGAGGGCCGCCGCCAGGGACGGGAACCAGCGGGCGGCGATCTTGTCGTCACCCGAGGCGTTGGGGTGCACGCCGTCGTAGGTGTCGGAGGCCGTGCTGAAACCGGTCCACTGGTCGACCACGGTGACGGGGGAGCGGTCGGTGCCGGTCGCTCGGGCCCAGCCGGGAATCCGCGCGTTGAAGTCGACGACCCGCTGTGCGCAGGCCGCGCAACTGCTCGGGTTCATGGGGATCAGCTGCGCCACGAGGATCCGCATGTCCGGATTCGAGGCCCTCATCTGCGCCACGAGCTTGGTGTAGGCGGCGAGGATGCGGTCGGGGGAGACGCTGCTCCAGACGTCGTTCGTGCCGAAGTGCATGACAACGATGTCCGGCCGGGTGGAGGCCAGCCTGCCGGGCAGCAGGTTCTGGTCCGCCACGTTGGTGACCAGCTCGCCGCCGTGCCCCTCGTTGTCCCCGTCGTGCGCCTGTCCGCAGCCCTGCGGGGGGAGGGTGCCGACGAAGTCGATGTCCTCGTATCCGCTGCTGACCAGCCGGTTCCACAGCACGGCGCGCCAGCAGCCCGGCGAGCCGGTGATCGAGTCGCCGAGCGGCATGACCCGGACCGGGTCCGCGGCGGTGGCAGCCGTCGCGCGGGGTGCCAGCGTCATGCCGAGGGGGAGGAGCAGGGCGGCCAGGAGGCCGAGAACGGACATGACCCGTAAGTGCGGGGACGAGTGGGGGGGTCTGTGCATGGTGGTCC
>NZ_JBEXSH010000954.1:0-3306 GCF_040613555.1 Streptomyces sp. NPDC006265 | reverse complement strand
GCCCTGGACCGCCTCAACGGCCGCCGCCCGGGCGCACTGCGGGCGGTCACCATGGGGGAGACCGGCTGAAGCACCCTCGGCCAGCCACGGCGCCGAGCCCGTGTCACCCCGCCAGCTCGTGCGCGTACGGTGGTTCCGCCCCGGCCCGCGAGCAGGTCACCGCCGCCGCGCGGGCCGCGAAGCCCAGCAGTTCCGTCCAGCCGCCGGGACCCAGTTCGCCAAGCGCGCGGGCACTGAGGGCGTCGCGTACCGCGAGCCCGTGCAACAGGGCCGCGTTGACCGTGTCACCCGCGCCGATCGTGTCCACGACCTCCACGCGTTCGACCGGCACCGCGTACTCGCCGCCCTCGGCGGTGAAGGCCGTCAGCCCGTCGCCGCCCCGGGTGATCACGACCGCCGCCGGACCGGCCGCCAGCCACTCCCGGGGCGTGCCGCCCAGCCACGCTGCGTCCTCCTCGGACAGCTTCAGCAGCGACACCGACGGCAGCCAGCTCTTGAACCGGGCCCGGTAGGCGTCAGCGTCCGGGATCAGCCCGGCCCTGATGTTCGGGTCCAGCGCGGTGAACACGCCCTGCGCGGCGGCCCCGCGCATCAGCGCCTCGTACGCGCTCGCCCCCGGCTCCAGCACCAGCGAGCACGTGCCGAAGGAGATCGCCCGAGTGTCGGACGGCAGCACGGAGGGCGCCGCGAACAGCCGGTCCGCCGTCCCGTCGACGTAGAAGGAATACGCCGCCGAGCCGTCCGCGCCGACCGTGGCGACGGCGAGGGTCGTGGGCTCGGAGCCGCGCTGCACCGAGGACACGTCGACCCCGGTCTCACGCAGCCGGTCCAGCAGGGCCTCCCCGAAGGCGTCGGACGACACCCGGGAGCAGAAGGAGGCGGGCGAGCCGAGGCGGCCCAGCGCCACGGCCGTGTTGAACGGGCCGCCGCCGAGCGCCGGCTGCAGCGCCGCCAGGGCACCCGTGCCCTGCGGTACCAGGTCGATCAGTGCCTCACCGGCGACGACGATCACGACGGGGTTCCTTCCTCGGACGGGCTGGGGCAGCCGCACGACGTGCGGTGGACGAAGGTGCAGGGCAGGCGAACGGTCCGGGCGGCCCGGTCCGGCTCGGCGAGACGCTCCAGGAGCACGCGGACGGCCCGCGCCCCGATGTCCTTGCCGGGTTGCGCGATCGCGGTGAGCCGGGGCGAGAACAGATCCGCCCAGGCGAAGTCGTCGAAGCAGCACAGCGCGATGTCG
This sequence comes from Streptomyces sp. NPDC006265, assembly GCF_040613555.1. Classification (NCBI taxonomy): domain Bacteria; kingdom Bacillati; phylum Actinomycetota; class Actinomycetes; order Kitasatosporales; family Streptomycetaceae; genus Streptomyces; species Streptomyces sp. NPDC006265. The sequence goes on along the minus strand of NZ_JBEXSH010000954.1, from coordinate 2,066 downwards.
CCCGGCACGGACAGGCCGTGCGCGCTCAGGGCACGCAGCACCCCGATGGTCATGGCGTTGTTGCCGGTGACCAGGGCGGTGGGAGGCACACCGAGGGACAGCAGGGCCTCGGTGGCCTGCTCGGCGTCGGCCGACTCCGAGTCGCCGTGCACCAGCAGCCGCTCGTCGTACGCCAGCCCCGCGAAGGCCAGACCGCTGCGGTAACCGGTGATCCGCTCGCTCGTGGTGCTGAGCCCCGGCCGCCCCGCCACCAGCCCGATCCGCCGGTGACCGAGCCCGGCGAGATGGGTGACCAGCCGGGACATCGGCTCGGCGTTGTCGGCGCACACGTGGTCGAAACGCGGACCTCCGTCCGCTTCCGGCGCGTCCACCACCCGGTCCAGGAACACGACAGGCACGTCGTGCCGGTCCAGGTAGGCGATCAGCCCGCGGGGATCGGCGGAGGGCGCGACGATCATGCCGTCCACCCGGCGCTCGTGCAGCAGCTGGACGACCTTGCGCTCGTGCCCCGGATCGTCGTGCGGATCGGCGATCAGCAGGCTGTGGCCGGTCTCCAGCGCTGCGGTCTCGACGCCCTGGAGGATCTCCGTGAAGTACGGGTTGCTGATCGCCGACACCGCCAGCCCGATGGATCGGGTGCGGGCCGTCACCAGGGAACGGGCCAGCGTGTTCGTGGTGTAGCCGAGCTCCTCCACGGCGTCCAGGACCGCCCGGCGGGTGTGCGGCAGCACCGGCCGGGTGCCGTTCAGCACATGCGAGACCGTCGCCACGGAGACACCCGCACTCCGCGCGACGTCGGCCATGGTCGCCATGCCGCTCCCGCCTCCTCCATCAGGTTCCGGCCGGGAACATATCGCATCCTGCGACGGACGTAAACGTTTGCGCAATCGTTTACGTCCCGCCTGGCGGGCCGCAGGACAGCAGCACGGACAGCGGGCCGCCGGGCAGCAGCACGGACAGCGGGCCGCCGTCCGGCGAGCCCCTACTCCCAGTCCCAGCCGATCCCCAGGAACCCCGGTCGGAGCCGCGGCTCGACCAGGTGCACCGACCGGTGCCGCCCGCTCAGCGCCAGGTCCTGGCATCCGCTGCGCGGCGCCGCCGCCGAGTGCTGGGTGAAGCGGTGGCAGCGCACCGGGACGGCCGCCGCGTCGAAGCGCACCTGAAGGGCGTACTGGCCGCCGGGGGAGTCGAAGCCGCGCACGTACTCGCGTGACACACCCGCCGTGCCGTCCTCGACGCCGTAGCGGAACAGGAAGGTGTCCCCGGCCCGCAGCCGGGTGTCGAAGAGCAGCTCGGCCGCGAGCACTCCCGTGTCGCGGTGCCAACGGACGCGGCCGGTACGGCAGTTCTCCAGGGCGTGCACCCGTATGAGCTCCGGTGTGGCTCCCCGGTCGCCGTGGTGGACGGCCACGAAGCGGTCGATGCCGTCCCGGTGGGCGCGCACGATGTGGTGCGACTCGCGCTCGGCCAGCTCGCGCCGCGCACCGATCCGCAGTCGTTCGTGGTGGCCGAGGGTGTGCAGGCCTCCGTCCGGCGGGCAGTCAAGCTCGGCCAGCAACTGGTCCAGGACACCGGAGGCCTCGACGAGGGAGCGGTAGGAGCGGGCGGCGGACCGCAGCCCGGACGGGCTCTCCCCGGAGTCGGCGAGCAGCCGGATCAGTGACTCCTCGGGAAGCTCCAGGATCTCCTCCAGCGCGCGTACGGCCCGCAGCGATTCGGGTCGCTGCGGACGCCGGGCGCCCTGCTGCCAGTAACTCAGGCTGGTGACGCCGACCTTCACGCCGTGGCGGGACAGGTGGTGCTGCACGCGCTGCAGGGGCAGTCCGCGGGCGGCGATCGCGGCCCGCAGGGCGACGTGGAAGGGGCCGCCTCGCAGGGCCGAGTCCAGTTCCGCGGTGGCGACGTCCGCGTGCTGTGTGGCGTGCGGCATGCAGGGGCCTCTCTCTGAGTCGGCAACGGCTGGTCAGACCGTTCGCGCGGAGCCGTCCCAGCGGCGCAGGGCAGGTCCGGAGGGCACCATGGGAGCTGACGAGACGCAGCTGCGCCGCATCCTGTCCCGCGTCGGT
>NZ_JBEXSH010000953.1:0-3315 GCF_040613555.1 Streptomyces sp. NPDC006265 | reverse complement strand
GGCATCTGCCCGGTGACGACGATGGCGAAGAAGATGGGCGTCGTGCGGGCCGACGGCGACAAGATGCCCCAGGTGCCCTCCATCGCCCTCGGCACGCCAGCCGTTCGCGATGCTGACCATCTCCATCGTGCTGCTGGTGCAGCACACCACCGGCTCGTACGGAGCGGCGGGCGCCGCCGCGGCCGTCACCGGTGTCTCCATGGCCCTGTTCGCGCCCTACAGCGGCCGCCTCGCCGACCGCTACGGGCAGCGTGCCGTGCTGATCCCCGGAGTGCTGCTGCACGCGCTGTCCGGGCTGACGCTCACCGCGCTCGCACTGCTGGACGCGCCCCTGTGGGCGGTGTTCGTGGCGGCCGTCCCGACCGGTGCCTCGGTGCCGCAGGTCGGCCCGATGGTGCGGGCCCGCTGGGGCGTGAAGCTCAAGGACTCGCCCCTGATGACCACCGCGGCGGCCTTCGAGTCCGTCACGGACGAGCTGACCTTCGTGGTCGGACCGCTGCTGGCCACCGCCCTGTGCACGGCCGTCGACCCGGCCGCCGGACTCGTCACGGAAGCGTCGCTGACCCTGATCGGCGGCCTGCTGTTCGCCGCGCAGAAGAGCACGCAGCCCTCCGTCGCCGCCGCCGGGCACGCGCGCGTGGAGCACGCTTCGGCCCTGCGCGTCCCCGGGGTGCGCGTGCTGATCGTGACCTTCCTGGGCATCGGCACCGTCTTCGGCGGCATGCAGGTCTCGCTGGCCGCGTTCACCGAGTCGATCGGCGAACCGGGCCTGAACGGCGTCCTCTACGGCGTCTTCGCCGCGGGCAACATGCTCTCCGGCGTGGTCTGCGGCGCGATCGCCTGGAAGGCGGCCCCGCGGCAGCGCCTGGTCATCGGCTACACGGCGCTCGCCCTGACCGCGTCGGGCCTGTGGGCCGCCCACTCGGTGCCGGTCCTCGCCGGCCTCGGCCTGCTGGTCGGCATGTGCATCGCGCCCGCCCTGATCACCGGCTACACCCTGGTCGACAGCCTGGTCCCGGCCGGTGCCCGCACCGAGGCCTTCACCTGGCTGACCGGAGCGGTGGCGCTCGGCCAGGCCGCAGCCGTCACGGCCGCCGGACAGCTGGAGGACCGCTTCTGGTCGGGCGCCGGTTTCCTGGTGCCGATGGGCGGCACGGTCCTGGCCCTGGCGACCCTCCTCATCCTGCGCTCCCGACTCGCGGCACGGGGCAACGGCCGGACGGTCGCACGTGGCGTGGGTCACCGCGTGCCGGTGGCAGTGGACTGAGCGGCCGGAATACGTCACTATGGATCGTCGTTAGCACTCATCGAGTGAGAGTGCCAGGAGGAAGACAGTGCCGACCTACCAGTACCAGTGCACCGAGTGCGGCGAAGGCCTCGAGGCGGTGCAGAAGTTCACCGACGACGCCCTCACCGAGTGCCCGAACTGCATGGGCCGCCTGAAGAAGGTGTTCTCGGCGGTCGGCATCGTCTTCAAGGGCTCCGGCTTCTACCGGAACGACAGCCGCGGCTCCTCGTCGAGCAGCGCCCCTGCGGCGAAGTCGTCGAGTTCCTCGTCTTCGTCCTCGGGCTCGTCGTCCTCCGACTCCGGCTCCGGCTCCGGCTCGTCGAGCTCCGGCTCGAGCTCGTCGTCGAGCACCAGCAGCTCCTCCAGCAGCAGCACCACCGCCGCGTAAGGCCTGATTCTTACGGGACCCTGTCACCTTCGGGCGACGGGGTCCTCGGCGTTTCCGCGTGCGGTTAGGGTGCGGGCATGGCGAACAAGGCGAACGTGACGGACCAGGCAGACACCGGGATCGGCGTCATCGGCGGCTCGGGGTTCTACTCCTTCCTCGACGACGTGACCGAGATCCAGGTCGACACCCCGTACGGTCCGCCGAGTGACTCCCTCTTCCTCGGTGAGGTCGCCGGCCGGCGGGTCGCCTTCCTGCCGCGGCACGGACGGGGCCATCACCTGCCGCCGCACCGGATCAACTACCGGGCCAACCTGTGGGCGCTGCGCTCGGTCGGCGTGCGCCAGGTCCTCGCCCCCTGCGCCGTGGGCGGCCTGCGCCCCGAGTACGGGCCGGGCACGCTGCTGGTGCCGGACCAGCTGGTCGACCGCACGAAGTCCCGCGCGGGCAGCTACTTCGACGGACTGCCGCTGCCCGACGGCTCCGTGCCGAACGTGGTGCACGTGTCGTTGGCCGACCCCTACTGCCCGTCCGGGCGGGCCGTCGCACTGAAGGCGGCGCGGGGCCGGGACTGGGAGCCGGTGGACGGCGGCGCGCTGGTCGTCATCGAGGGGCCGCGCTTCTCGACCCGTGCGGAATCGTTGTGGCACCAGGCGCAGGGCTGGTCGGTGGTGGGCATGACCGGCCACCCCGAGGCGGCGCTCGCCCGTGAGCTGGAGCTCTGCTACACGTCCCTGACCCTGGTCACCGACCTCGACGCCGGCGCCGAGACGGGCGAGGGGGTCTCGCACGACGAGGTGCTGCGGGTGTTCGAGGCGAACGTGGACCGGTTGCGGGGGGTGCTGTTCGACGCGGTGGCCGGGTTGCCCGGGGAGGGCGAGCGGGACTGTCTGTGTGTGAGTGCGCTGGGTGGGATGGATCCGGGGTTCGCGTTGCCGTAGGGCTTCGGCCTGCGTAGGGGTTCGCCTTCCCGTACGGGGTGGCTTGGCCGCAGGGGTTCGCCTTCCCGAACGAGGTGGCTTGGCCGCAGGGGTTCGCCTTCCCGAACGAGGTGGCTTGGCCGCAGGGGTTCGCCTTGCCGAACGAGGTGGCTTGGCCGCAGGGGTTCGCCTTGCCGAACGAGGTGGCTTGGCCACAGGGGTTCGCCTTGCCGAACGAGGTGGCTTGGCCACAGGGGTTCGCCTTCCCGAACGAGGTGGCTTGGCCACAGGGGCCCGGCCCGGGGAGGGGTCGGCAGCGCGGCAGGAATGCGGAAGTTGCCGTTCGGGTGAGGGAGTTGTCCACAGGCCGGCGGCGGGTCCACAGGCCTGAGCGGGCGGCGTCGGGAAGCCTCATCGTGGGGAGCGCAAGCCGGTCCCTCGTCGCAGGTGGTGGTCTCCGTGTCCTTCGCTCGTTCCTCGGTCGTGCCTTCGTCGCCCTCCTGGTCGCTCGCCTCGTGCCCGCCGGGGGCCGCGGTGCCCGCGACCCGTGAGGTGCCGCGGTTCGATCCGGTCCGGGTTCGCGGCGGTCGCCGGTCCGGCCGGCTCGTCCGGCACCGGCGCCGGGCCGTGGCCGTCGGGCTCGCCGTCACCGCGACGGCACTCGTGGCGGCCGGCCCGCGCGATACCGACGGGGCCCGTGGTCATCACCGGACCCGGCCGCC
>NZ_JBEXSH010000952.1:0-3333 GCF_040613555.1 Streptomyces sp. NPDC006265 | reverse complement strand
GCCGACCCGCGTGCACCGCTCAGTCGAGCCACCGACCCGCCCATACAGATCAGCCATGCCCGCCGACCCGCGTGCACCGCTCAGTCGAGCCACCGACCCGCCCATACAGATCAGCCATGCCCGCCGACCCGCGTGCACCGCTCAGTCGAGCCACCGGCCCGCCCGTACAGATCAACCGTGCCCGCCGGCCCGCACCAGCCCCGTCTCGTAGGCCAGCACCACGACCTGCACCCGGTCCCTGAGTCCGAGCTTGGTCAGGATGCGGCCCACGTGGGTCTTCACGGTCGCCTCCGACAGCACCAGCCGCGCCGCGATCTCGCCGTTGGACAGGCCCTGCGCGACCAGCACCATGACCTCGCGCTCGCGTTCGGTGAGCCGCTCCAGCTCCTTGTGCTGGGGCTGCTTGGCGCCCGGCAGCATGGGCGCGAAGCGGTCCAGGAGCCGCCGGGTGGTGGAGGGCGCCACGACCGCGTCACCGCTGTGCACGGCCCTGATCGCGGCCAGGAGATCGGCCGGCGGCACGTCCTTGAGCATGAAGCCGGAGGCGCCCGCCTTCAGCCCGGAGAAGGCGTACTCGTCGAGGTCGAAGGTGGTCAGGATGAGCACCTTCGGCGGGTCGGCGTCCTCGCAGATCCGGCGGGTCGTCTCCACCCCGTCGAGCTTCGGCATGCGGACGTCCATGAGCACCACGTCGACCTCGGTCTTCCGCAGTTCCTGGAGGGCCTCGACGCCGTCGCCCGCCTCCGCGACGACCTCCATGTCCGGCTGGGCGGCGAGCACCATCCGGAACCCGGTGCGCAGCAGCACCTGGTCGTCGACGAGCATCACGCGGATCGTCATCGGGCCTCTTCCATGGGGGGGGGTCGTTACAGGTGTCAGCGAGGGGCGTGCGCCGGCGTCAGTGCGCGGGTTTGAGCGGCAGCAGGGCACTGATGCGGAATCCTCCGCCCGGGCGCGGGCCCGCGTCCAGGGTGCCGCCGACCATACCGACCCGCTCGCGCATGCCGATCAGACCGTGGCCCTGGCCGTCGAACCCGCCCTCCTCGTACAGCTCGTGCGGGGCGCCCTTGCCGTCGTCCTCGACGAGCAGGCCGAGGCCGTCGTCGAAGTACACCAGGCGCACGCTCGCGCCCGCGTTCTCCCCGCCGTGTTTGCGGGTGTTGGTGAGCGCCTCCTGCACGATGCGGTAGGCGGTGAGCTCGACGCCGCTGGGCAGCGCACGGGGCGTGCCCTCGACCTTGAAGTCGACGGGCAGTCCGGAACCGCGGCACTGCTCGACGAGGTCCTCGATCTGCTGCACATCGGGCTGCGGCACGTACTCCCCGGCCTCCTGGTGCTCCCCGGTGCGCAGCACGCCGAGCAGGCGGCGCATCTCGGCGAGGGCCTGGCGGCCGGTGGAGGAGATGGTCTCCAGGGCCTTCTTCGCCTGGTCGGGCGCGGCGTCGAGGACGTAGGCGGCGCCGTCGGCCTGGACCACCATCACCGACACGTTGTGCGCGACGACGTCGTGCAACTCGCGTGCGATCCGGGCGCGCTCGGCGGCGACGGCGACCTTGGACTGCGCCTCGCGCTCCTTCTCCAGGCGGGCGGCGCGCTCCTCCAGCTGCGCGAAGTAGGCGCGGCGGGTACGGATGGAGTCGCCGAGCACCCAGGCGAGCGCGAAGGGCACGGTCATGAAGACGGTCAGGGCGATGTTGCCCGCGAGGTTCGTCGCGTCGCTCGGCCAGCGCAGGTGGGCCAGGGGGGCGGCGCACAGCCCGGCGCCGAGCGCGAAACGGGAGGCCCAGCGCGCGCCCTCCGCGGCGACCGTGTAGACGATGACCAGCATGGCGAAGTCGGCGGGGCTGATCTGCACGTCGGTGATCAGCTGGGCCACTCCGACCGCGGCCGCGAGCAGCAGCATCCTCTCCGGCATCCGGCGGCGCAGCGCGATCACCAGGCACAGCAGCAGCGTGAGCGGAACGGCGGCGGCCGGGTGTCCGTACCCGCCCGCCACTCCGCCCACGAGCGAAATCCCGAGGAGGACGACGGCCCAGGTGCCGTCGACCCACATCGGGTGTCTGCGGAGGAAGTCATAGAGGCGCTGCACGTAACCCAGCGTAGGGAAGCGAGATAGGTGCAGGGGTCAACCGGAGGACCGATCCGTACCGGGCGCACGTACTCCGCAAGGTGGAGTTGCGTTCGTTGTGTCCGCATAGCCTGGCCCGGTGACGGCAGGGACGAGGAACGAGTGGCAGGAGTGGCGCGGGTGGCGTGCGGCGGCGCGGGACGCCCTGTACGCGCCGGGGGGCTTCTACCGGCGCGCGGAGGGGCCGGCCGGACACTTCCGGACATCCGTGCACGCGACACCCCTGTTCGCCGGGGCCGTGGCGCGGCTGCTGTGCCGGGTCGACGAGGCACTGGGACGGCCCGCGGTGCTGGACTTCGTCGACATGGCGGCCGGGCGGGGTGAGCTGGCCGGCGGGGTGCTCGCCGCTCTGCCCCCGGACGTGGCGGCCCGCACACACGTGTGCGCCGTCGAGATAGCCGAGCGGCCCGCGGGGCTCGATCACCGGATCGAGTGGCTGGCCGAGCCCCCGCGGGGGACGACCGGGCTGCTGTTCGCCAACGAGTGGCTGGACAACGTACCCGTGGAGATCGCGGAGGTGGACGCCGCGGGTGTCGCACGGCTGGTGCTGGTCCGGGAGGACGGGACCGAGCGGCTCGGCGAGCCGGTGGACGGGGAGCCGGCGCGATGGCTGGAGCGGTGGTGGCCGCTGTCCGGCGAGGAGGGGCAGAGGGCGGAGATCGGCCTGCCCCGGGACGAGGCGTGGGCCGCCGCGGTCGCGACGCTCCGGCGGGGGCTCGCCGTCGCCGTGGACTACGCGCACACGGCGGGCACCCGGCCGCCGTTCGGGACGCTCACCGGGTTCCGGGAAGGCCGCGAGACCACACCCGTCCCGGACGGCTCCTGCGACCTCACGGCCCATGTCGCCCTGGACGCGTGCGCGCTGCCCGGGGGACGCGTGCTCCCCCAGCGCGAGGCGCTGCGCGCCCTGGGCGTGACCGGCGCACGCCCCCCGCTCGCGCTGGCCTCCACCGACCCCGCCGCATACGTGCGCGCCCTCGCGAGCGCCGGAGAGGCCGCCGAGCTCACCGCGGCGGGCGGACTGGGCGACTTCGGCTGGCTGGTGCAGTCCATCGGCGTCGAGGACCCCTTCTAGTGCCGCGGCAGGCAACGTTCGCCCCGTCACGACACCCCGGCACGCTCCCCCACGCTCTCGACTCCGCTCGAGCAGGGGGTACCCCCACTCGCCGCACCGGCCGAAACCCCAAGTACGTCCAGTACGAGGG
>NZ_JBEXSH010000951.1:0-3339 GCF_040613555.1 Streptomyces sp. NPDC006265 | reverse complement strand
TCCGCCGACCACCGCCCCCGCGCCGCGTCTGTCCGCGACGCCCGTGCACTACCCGCGCTATCGCGCCGTGCCCCCGCGGCCGCGGAGAGCGCAAGGCACGCTGTCGCCGCTCACCTTCGTCCTGCTCGTCACGGTGCCCGCGGTGGTGGCCGTCGCCGCGCTGCGCGCGCGCTGATCCCTCAAGCCCTGGAGGTACCTCTTGCCGGAATGGCTTGTTCTCACCCTCGCGATGCTGGCCGCCTGTGCCGTGGTGGTCATCATCACCTTCGTACGCCACCGCGCGGCGCCCGACGACGAGGACCCCAGTGAGACCCCGGACGTCATCGAGTACATGACGATGTGGATCGGCGTGGTCTACGCCATCGTCCTGGGCCTGGCGATCGCCGGTGTATGGGAGGGGCGCAGCGCGGCGCAGGACCACGTCCAGGCCGAGGCGAGCGCGCTGCACGAGATCTCGGAGCGGGTACGGGTCTATCCGGCCGAGGAACGCGACCGCATCCGGAACGACATCCGGACGTATGTCAGCCATGTCGTGACCACCGAGTGGGACACCATGGCCGACAAGGGCGAGGTCACCCCGCGCGGCACAGAGCTCTTCGAGCGGATCCGCCAGGACGTCACCGACTACGAGCCGGCGACGGACTTCGAGGCGCAGGCCTACCAGCCGCTGCTGGACCAGGTGACCGCGGCGAACCAGGCCCGGATCGCCCGGGCGGAGTCGACCGGGGAGACCATGCCGGGGGTGGTGTGGTTCGGGCTGTTCGCCGGGGCCGTCGTCACCATCGGGATGATCTTCGCGCTGCAGATCCGCAGAACCACCCGCGAACTGGTCCTCGCCGCGCTGTTCTCGGCGCTGATCGCCTTCCTGCTGTTCCTGATCTGGGACTTCGACTCGCCCTACAGCAGGGGCGTGACCGCCTCGGCGGACCCGTTCCTGAACCTCTTCCCGGGCGTCGGGGACTGACGGCGCCACACAGCACGGAGACCGGCCGGGGGCGCGCGACACACCGTCGCCGTCCCCCGGCCGCGTCAACGGTGTTCCCCCGGGCGGCCCACACCTGTGCCCCATTCGCCCTACTGCGATCGCGCCACCACGCTCGTCTTCTTAGCGTTTCGGGCATCGAGGTGCATGTGTGACGTGAGCGGAACAGGTCCGCGACTGCTCCTCGGGACCCGGAGGATTCACCATGCGCGCGATATGCCTCGCTTCGGCCGTACTGCTGGGCGCCGGCGCCCTCACCTCCTGCGTGCCCGCCGCCGACGCGGCGATCCGGACCGACTTCGGCTTCAGCGTCATGCCCTCCACCGTGGCGGCGGGCGGTGAGGTCACCCTGCGGGTGACCCGCAACAAGGCGTGCCAGGGGGAGGCGGCGGTCAACTCACCTGTCTTCGACATGGTCACCATCCCGCCGGAGGAGTCCTGGGCGACGGCCGTCGTCGACTGGGACGCCAAGCCGGGCGCCGTGTACGACGTGGAGTTCGAGTGTGACGAGTCGAGCGGCACCGCACACCTGACGATCGCGGGCGGCCGTCCGACGCACCACCCCACCCATCACCCGACGCGCCACCCCCACAAGGGTGTGCACGCCGGTGAGGGCGGCACCTTCGCCGGGTTCGACCTCAAGGAGGTCGGCCTCGGCGCCGCACTGATCGCCGGGTCACTCGGCGTCGCCTACCACTTCTCGCGCCGCCGCACCGACGAGGACGCCGGCTGACGGACGCCACGGCCGAACGGTCTTCGCCCCGGCTCCCCTGAAGCCTCAAGAGGGGGAGCCGGGGCGAAGACCGTTCACGTGCGAGGCGGTGACTCGTCGAAGGAGCGCGGCGCGAGGCGTCAGATGCGCCGCTCGGCCCGGCGGCGCATCCAGAACACGCCGCCGCCGACGACGGCCGCGGCCACGAGACCGCCGCCGATGGCCATGTCGGTCGGGCTCGCACCGGTGGTGGTGCTGCCGCCGAGACCGCCGCGGACACCGCCGATGACGGTGAAGGCCTGCGGCTTGGTCATCTTCCTGCCACCGCAGTCGACCGTGATGTCGTACGGCCCCGGACGGGCGTCACTGTTGATGGTGGCGGTGCCCCGGGCCCTCTCCTTGGAACCGTGGACGGGCGACAGGTGCGTCGGCGAGAACGCGCTGGACGTCGCCGTGCCGCCGTTGCGGCAGCCGTCGACCGAGATGGTCAGCTGGCCGCCGCGGGCGATCACGCTGGGCAGGGCGGTGATGTTGCTGGGCGTCTCCCACGCGGCGGCCGCGGGGGCGGAGAGGCCGAGGGCGGCGACCGCTGCGCCGGCGACCGCCAGGGCACGAGTGTTACGCATGTGAACCTCCGCGGAAGACGCCCCGGGACCCGTCCCCGGTCGATCGGCGAGAAAGCGCCTCCCAGAAAGACAGTCAGTTGCCGTGCCGCAAGCCGCATGTCGGGAATGGTCCGTCCTGGTGAGAGGAGGCGGTGCGGGAAGACCGCGCAATCGGATATCGCCGCAGGTCACGGGCCGTCAGAAATTTCCTCGCGGCGGCAACTCGGATGGCGCACCTCCTGCCCCCGAGGCACCCCTTCCGTCCGGGGGCCACCCGTTCGCCCCCGCCCCGTCGCCGGTTCCGCACGTGCCACTTAGCGTTCGGATATGCGCGATTGACACGGCGACGGCCGCGTCGAGAGGGGATGGCGAATGTCTGCGTCCGAGCTGGCCCAGGCGGAAGAGGAGGCGCGGCCGAGGAAGCGCGCCCCGTGGGGCGTGATAGCGCTGGTTCTGCTGACCGGCCTCGCCCTCATCCGGAACGGTTCGGGGGAGTTCGACGAGGGCCCGCCACAGCCGGCGACGGCGGCCGCCGCGGACAGCCGGGTACCCGGTGGCACCTTCGCCGGGACCGTACCGCCCTTGCCCTACTCCCTCCCGGACCGGGTCAGGATCCCGGCGATCCAGGTCGACGCGCCGATCCTCCCCGTGGGCCTGGACGCGGACGGCTGGGTCGGCGCACCGCCGCCGGAGGACCCCAACCTGGCCGGCTGGTTCACCGGTGCCGTCACCCCCGGCGAGAAGGGCACCGCGGTCGTGGTCGGCCATGTCGACAACCAGCAGGGCCCCGCCGTGTTCTACGGACTCGGAGCCCTGAAGAAGGGGCATCGCGTCGAGGTGGCCCGGCAGGACGGGAAGACCGCGATGTTCGAGATCTACGGCGTCGAGGTGTTCGAGAAGAACAACTTTCCCGGCGACCGGGTCTACGCGTCCAAGGGCGCGCCGGAACTGCGGGTCATCACCTGCGGCGGGGGGTTCTCCAAGCAGGAAGGCTATGCGGGCAATGTCGTCGCCTTCGCCCGCCTGGTCGAGGTGCGCTG
>NZ_JBEXSH010000950.1:0-3339 GCF_040613555.1 Streptomyces sp. NPDC006265 | reverse complement strand
GTGCACGTCCCGGGCAGGAGACGGAACTGCTGGACCTGCCCTGGGCGTCCGCAGGTATCGGGGTGTGTTTCACGTGAAACTTCCGGGCCAGGACGCGATCGCCCGCCAGGCCGACGAGCATCTGGTGACCTATCGGGTGAGACTCCCGAGGAAAGTGGTGGAGCACCCGATCCGCCAGGTCGCCAAACGGCTCTCCATGGCGCTGCTGGTGCTCGTGATGACCGCGCTGATCGTCTACGCCGACCGCGACGGCTACAACGACAACGCGGGCGGCGGCATCAGCCTCCTCGACGCGTTCTACTACGCGACCGTCACCCTCTCCACCACCGGCTACGGTGACATCACCCCGGCCGGCGGAGGCGCCCGGCTCACCAACATCCTCGTCATCACGCCGCTGCGCGTGCTGTTCCTGATCATCCTGGTCGGCACCACCCTCGAAGCCCTCACCGAACGCACCCGGGACGAGTGGCGGCTGACCCGCTGGAGGTCCACGTTGCGCGATCACACCGTCGTCATCGGCTTTGGCACGAAGGGCAGGTCGGCGATCCGGACCGTCTGCGCGACGGGTCTGAAGAAGGAACAGGTCGTCGTGGTCGACCCCAGTTCCAAGGTGATCGACGCCGCGACCGCCGAGGGCTACGCGGGCATCGTCGGCGACGCGACCCGCAGCGAGGTGCTGACGCAGGCCGAAGTGCACAAGGCGCGCCAGATCATCATCGCGACCCAGCGTGATGACACCGCGGTCCTGGTGACGCTGACGGCCCGCCAGCTCAACCGCGGGGCGAAGATCGTGGCCACGGTGCGGGAGGAGGAGAACGCGCCGCTGCTCAAGCAGTCGGGCGCCGACGCGGTCGTCACCAGCGCCAGCGCCGCCGGCCGGTTGCTCGGCCTGTCCGTGCTCAGCCCCTCCGCCGGCATGGTGATGGCGGACCTCATCCAGCAGGGCAGCGGCCTCGACATCGTCGAACGGCCGGTCGTCAAGGCCGAGGTGGGCAAGATGCCGCGTGAGGTCGCCGACCTGGTGGTCAGCGTCATACGCGGCCACCGGGTCCTCGGCTACGACGACCCGTCCGTCGGGAGGCTGGAGCTGACCGACCGGCTCATCACGATCGTGCGGAAGACCCCGGCCACCCAGGTCGCGCCGGACATCCGCCCGATGCCCCCGATGCCCCCGATGCCCCGCAACACCTGACGAGCGCAGCGATCGGCCGGCCGCCCCGCACCCCTACGGTGCGCGACGGCCGGCCGAAAGCGCTGGAGCCCAGGGCTACTTCCGGTTGTACAGCCGCATCGTGACCGGCCCGAAGACCAGCACGAACAGCGCCGCCCAGCCCAGCGACCAGGCGACCTCGTCGGCCGGCCAGTCGCCGCCCATCAGGCCGCGCACCGCCGACGCCAGATGGGTGATGGGGCTGTTGTTCACGAACGCCTGCAGCCAGCCCGGCATGGTCTTCGGGTCCACGAACACGTTGGACAGGAACGTGAGCGGGAAGATCATCATCATGCTGACGCCCATCACCGACTTCTCGGTGCGCAGCAGCAGCCCGAACATCGTCCAGATCCACGAGAAGGCGAACGAGAAGGCCACCAGCAGGGCGATCCCGGCGAGCACACCGGCGACCCCGCCGTCCGGCCGGTAGCCGAGGATGATGCCGACGGTGAGCATCACGACCGAGGCGATCGTGTACCGCAGGGCGTCACCGAGCAGATAGCCGACCATCGTCGACGGCCGCCAGATCGGCAGGCTGCGGAACCGGTCGAAGACGCCCTTCTCGATGTCGGTGTTCACGGAGACACCCGTGTACATCGTGATCATCACGACCGACATCACGAGGATGCCCGGCAGCAGGAACTGGATGTACTCCTTCGGTGAGCCGGCCAGCGCCCCGCCGAACAGGTACGTGTACATCAGCACCATCATGATCGGGAACGCCGTGACGTCGAAGAGCTGCTCCGGCACATGCTTGATCTTGAGGATGGCCCGCCAGCCGAAGGTCATCGAGGCCGACCACGCGCTGGGCCGCGGCGGCCGCGCCTTGGTGACGAGCAGGGCGGCGAGCGACTCGGCGCTGACCGGGGCGAGCTCTTTGCTCTCGGTGGTCGTCGCGGTGCTCATGCCGCCACCTCGTCCTTCGGGTCGTCGGAGCGGTCGGAGGAGTCGTGCGTGTCGTGTCCGGTGAGGGCGAGGAACACCTCGTCCAGGCTGGGCTGGCCCAGCGAGAAGTTGTCGACGGTGATCCCGGCGCGGGCCAGCTCGCCCAAGGCGCGGGAGGCCTGCCCGGCCGCGGAGTCGCCGCTCGCGGCCGTACCGAGGCGGGCGGTGAGGGCCACCGGGTCGGGCTCCGGCTGCACCTGCGCGTCGAGGGCGTGGCGCAGCAGGTCGGCAGCGAGGTCGCGCTGGTCGGGGTCGCGTAGCCGCAGATGCACGGATCCGGCCCCGACGGACGACTTCAGTTCGCCCTTGGTGCCCTCGGCGATCACTCTGCCGCGGTCGATGACGGCGATCCGGGACGCCAGCTGGTCGGCCTCGTCCAGATACTGCGTGGTCAGCAGCACGGTGGTGCCCTGGGCGACCACGGCCCGCACGATGTCCCAGACCTGGTTGCGGCTGCGCGGGTCCAGGCCGGTGGTCGGCTCGTCGAGGAACAGCAGGTCGGGCGTGTTCAGGATGGACGCGGCGATATCGATACGGCGCCGCATGCCGCCCGAGTAGTGCTTGACCTGCTTCGCGGCGGCCTCCGTAAGACCGAAGGCCTCCAGGAGCTGGGCGGCGCGCTCACGGGCGGCCTTCTTGTGGTGGCCGAGCAGCCGGCCCAGCAGGACCAGGTTCTCGGTGCCGGTGAGGTCCTCGTCGACCGACGCGTACTGGCCGGTGAGGCTAACCCGGCCGCGCACCTCGTCCGCCTCGCGGACGATGTCGTGACCGAAGACATGCGCTTCGCCGCCGTCCGGCCGCAGGAGTGTGGCGAGCATCTTCACGGTGGTGGTCTTGCCGGCGCCGTTCGGGCCGAGGACGCCGTAGACCATGCCCGCGGGCACGGACAGGTCGACCCCGTCGACGGCCCTCGTCTCGCCGAAGGTCTTCACCAGGCCCGCGGTCTCGATCGCCAGGCCGGACATCTGCGTGCTCATGCTTCGGGTCCCTCCGAGTACGTGGGCTACGCATGGGGAGACCTTTACCGTCGCGCAAACTCATCGGTCGCGCACACGGGTTTTCGCCGGGACCGGAACCAATGGTGTAGGGGCGGGGGTCCCCGGACGGAGGGGACTCCGTCCCACCCGTCCGTCCCCGGACGGGGGGGACTCCGTCCGGGGTCGGGCGGGGTCGGGCCCCTGCAT